>CP006833.1:1500000-1775480 GCA_000495505.1 Campylobacter fetus subsp. testudinum 03-427
TCTGGTGATTTTGAACTACAACCAGCTATGAATAAAGCAGCAGCAACAGCTGAAACTAAAACTAAATTTTTCATTTCCTACCTTTGAATAAAAATTTTGTCGCAATTATATCATATTTTATAATTTTTGCGTCATTTAAATTTAAAAAATTTCAAAAAAATTACCAATCTATTGATTGTAATTTACCTATTCTTAATGGAAACTGGAAGCTCTTATTTTCATTAACACGGATTATGCCTACAGCACTCTCGTTTCCAGCGTTTTTAATAAACACAATGCTTCCTCCATCGCTTGAAAATCGCGGATAAGTATTCACTCCTCCTGATGTAAGCTGTCTTATGTAATCACTTTTTGTAGAGATTAAATACAGATTAAATGTCTTAGCAGAGTAATCGCCAACGCTCTCTCTACTTGAATAAACAACATAATTTTGATATGTGCTTACAGAGTTATTATTTTTACCGTGGAATACCATTTGTTCTACTGCACCGCCATTTATACTTGTTGCAAATATATTTGGGTAGCCCAACCTATCGCTTACAAATACAACTCTTGTATCATTATCTACAAAATTTCCATTAACATCAATACCTTTAAAATCAGTTACTCTGCTTTTTTTTCTAGTTATAGTATCATAAATGTAGATATCGCTTTGATCATCTGGTGCCATAGTTAGCAAAACTTTAGTTCCATCACTGCTAACATCGGACGCAACTATCATGCCTCCACTTTGCGTAATTTGAGTTTTTTTACCAGTAGCTAAATCGTACTTATATAAAGTAGGAACTAAATTTATATACGTTGTGTAGTAAAATGCACTTTGATCTTTGTTTGCCCATTTAGGAAATATATTTAATCCCCCGCTAAGAATTACCTTTTGATATGTTAAAGTATAATCAGCAACTATGATATTACTTTTACCAGGAGATGTGTATTGTGAAATTATAATAGATTTATCCATCCAGTCAATAGGAGATAAATTTAAATTTCTAGCTATAGTAGCAATGCTCTTATGTGCTAAAAACGGAAATTTAGCAAGTTCTGCTTGACTAAAAGTTCCTTCAAATCTCACACTACCATTTTTTGCATTTAGTAGCTTAACTTTCATACTCAATCCATTTCCCTCCACACCAAGAGCGTATCTTAGTATAAGTTCTGGATTTTTATCATTAGCTAAATTTGTTCTGAAATCTCCATCATAACTACTAGTATAATAATCCTCAATTACCTCAAAAGATGAACCTACTTTTAAGTCTCCTATCATAAGCTTAAAAAATCTATTTTTAAGCGTGGTATTAGCAAAGTTCGTAGTTGCATCTTGGACTACTATTCTAGGTAAAACTAATCCTTTATTAACGACTTCAATAGTCGCATCCGCCGCACTAAGCCCTATACAAAAGGCAACTAGTAAAAACAATTTTCTCATTGTATCTCCGTATCAATTTGATCTCTTAATGTTAAAGCAACAGAAGTTGTAGTACTTGTAGGAGGCGTAGGAAACTGAGTCTCTTTAAGTCTCTCTAAAAAATCTTTTACCTTACTGTTGAATTCCTTGTTATACGACAAGGAGATGATATTGTAACTAAACTTTCCAAATTTATCTATGAAAATTTGAACCTTAGCATCGTTATTCGTATCAGCTTTGTATGATACCCATTTTCTTTGAATAATTTCCGTGATATCACCCATAAATTTATTATATTCTCCAGTCATACCGGCTGGAGGTGCTTTTGCAGTGATATCTTTTTGTAAAGCATTTATTATATCAGTAGCGCTTTTTGATGATGAACTTGTTTTTTTATCGCTCTTTTTATTGCTTTGAACGGCTTGCTCTTTTGGTTTTGAAGCTGGTTGCTCTACTTTTACATCGCTAAAAAGCTCATTTAAATTTACACTAGGAGCAGGTTTTGGCTCTAACACAGGAGTTGGTTTTGGCTCTTCTACTGGTTTTGGAGTCTGTTTGTTTGTGGTTTTTGTTACCTCTTCTTGCTCTTTTTCTTCTGTTAATTTAGCCTCTACTTTTTCTTCTGCTTTTTTTGGAGCAGTTATAGTATCTGCAACCTCAGTTTGCACTACAAATACGTCCATAAAAGCATCTTGCTGATTTGTATATTTTTTTGGATCTTCTGCTGTATAAATTTTATAAAATAGAGATATAATTATACAAATATAGATAAAAATCGCTACTACAAAGGAGTTTAAAGTAGGATATTTTGCACCGATTTTTCTTGACATTTTATCCGTTGGTTTCAAGTGCGACTTTAGTAAATCCAGCATTTTTCATAGTTTTTAAGACATACATTACATCATCATAAATTAGTCTTTTATCAGCTTTTATATATACTGGAGAGTTTTTATCGTACTTTTGAGAGATAAGAATTAAGTTATCGCCTAATTCTGGTAAGCTCATTACGCTTTGATTTATATAGACTTTTCTTTGAGCGTCTATTCTTACAGTAAGAGTTTTTAAATTTTGAGCTACTGCTTTGCTTTTTGAACCATCAGGAAGTGTTATTTGCTCTTCATAGACGATAGCCGGAGTTGTAACCATAAGTATAGCTAATAAAACTAGCATAATATCTACCAGAGGAGTAATATTTAACTCTGGATTTTCATCAAAATTTATCATTTTGGTTATTGTCTTCTTTTATGCTAACTAAAATATTTGCTTCTCTTCTTATGATACTGATAATTTCATACGCTTTTCTTTTTATAAGAAGATTAAAACTATAAGCCGGAATAGCTACAAATATACCACATCCAGTAGCAACCAATGCTTCTGAGATAGCCGGTGCAATCACGCTTAGCGAACTACTTCCACCGCCTTGACCGAGTCCTGCAAAAGTTTCAAGTATGCTTATAACCGTTCCAAACAAACCTATGAACGGTGATGTAGAAGCTATGATTGATAGCATAGTAAGACCGCTTGTAGCGTTTGTCTCAGCTAAACTAATGCAAACGTCTAATTTTTCTTTTGTAATTCTGCCAGATGCACACTTTTTAAGTGATGAATCAACAAGATCGGATTTTGTCCCCATTAAAATAGACTCAAGAGCAACTTGTTCTTTTTTTATCCAGTTGTTAAGTCCGATATATCTTGAAAAAAGTATTGTAAAACTAATAACAAAGTATAGCGACAACCAGCTTAAAACGATGATTGTCACTAAACTGCTTTTTGATAAATAGTTTAGAAGAAGATCTAAAAAACCAAGCACTTATCTTACCCTCGCAGCATTTTCGATTCTTGCTAAAGCTGTGGCTAATATACCATTACCATCGCTCATACGTTTAACAAGAGTTTTTGCATTTTCAATAGACTGAGCGATCTCGCTTTCACTATTTCCAGCTACATACACAGCACCATCGACTAAAACGATTACTTTATTTTCATCGATTTTAACATAGCCCCAGTCTATAGCAACAGCGTCGTGAGTCCCATCAACATTTTCTATATCTACAACACCGATTTTTAAAAGTGAAACAAGCGAGGCATGCCCAGGAAGCACACCAAACTCGCCCTCGCTACCAGGAAGTACTATCATTTTAGCATCATTTGAAAATATAAGTCCCTCAGGAGTTACTATTTCTAAATGTATTGTATTCATATCGCTTCCTTTTTGGCTTATGCTCTCATTTTTTCAGCTTTTGCGATCGCCTCATCAATATTTCCTACCATATAGAACGCATTTTCTGGTAGATGATCGTATTTGCCTTCTAAGATACCTTTAAATCCAGCAATTGTCTCTTCAAGGCTTACATATTTACCTGGACTACCTGTGAAAACTTCTGCAACGAAGAATGGCTGAGATAGGTATTTTTCTATCTTTCTAGCTCTATCGACTGTAAGTTTATCTTCTTCGCTAAGCTCATCCATACCAAGAATCGCGATAATATCTTGCAAATCTTTATATTTTTGAAGTACGGCTTGAACCCCACGAGCGATCTTGTAATGCTCTTCACCCAAAATTTGCGGATCTAACATTCTTGAAGTTGAATCAAGAGGATCAACTGCTGGGTAGATACCTTTTTCAGCGATAGCACGGTTAAGAACAGTTGTTGCATCAAGGTGAGCAAAAACTGTTGCAGGAGCTGGATCTGTAAGGTCATCAGCTGGTACATATACAGCTTGAACAGATGTGATAGAACCTTTTTTAGTCGATGTGATCCTCTCTTGAAGTCTTCCCATTTCGCTAGCTAATGTAGGTTGATAACCAACCGCACTTGGGATACGTCCAAGAAGAGCTGACATCTCTGAACCTGATTGTGAAAAACGGAAAATGTTATCAATAAACATAAGAACATCAAGTCCCATCTCATCACGGAAATACTCAGCCATTGTAAGACCAGTAAGTGCTATACGGTTTCTTGCCCCTGGTGGTTCATTCATTTGTCCATAGCATAAGGCAACTTTATCTAAAACGCCCGATTCTTTCATCTCATTATAAAGGTCATTACCCTCTCTTGTTCTCTCACCGACACCAGCAAATACTGAATAACCGCTGTGTTTAAACGCAACGTTGTGGATAAGCTCCATAATGATAACTGTTTTACCAACACCAGCACCACCAAATAGTCCGACTTTACCACCTTTTGCGTAAGGAGCTAGTAAATCAACAACCTTTATGCCTGTTTCAAATATTTCACTTTTTGTACTTTGATCTTCAAATGCTGGCGGATCTCTATGAATTGACCATTTTTTATCAAATTTTTCCTCTTCGCCTTCATCTATAAGATCACCAATTACGTTAAATATTCTTCCTAAAACTTTTTCTCCAACAGGAACACTGATAGGCGATCCAAGTGCTATAGCATCTAATCCTCTTGTAAGTCCTTCACTCATATCCATAGCTATCGTTCTTACACGGTTATCGCCAAGGTGTGCAGCAGTCTCTAAAACAAGCTTATGCGTGTTGCCTTCTACTGTAAAATTTACTTCAATAGCTTCGTTAATCTTAGGCAAGTAGTCTTTGAAATCAACATCAACTACAGGACCCATAACTTGGCTAATAATACCTTTCATTATCTCTCCTTCTAAATTTACTTCATACTCTCGACACCGCTTATAATCTCTATAAGCTCTGTCGTAATGCTCTCTTGTCTTGCTTTGTTATAAGCAAGCTGAAGCTCTTTAACTCTTGCTTTTGCGTTGTTTGAAGCATTATCCATAGCCTGCATTCTAGCGCTATGTTCAGCTGCTAAAGAGTCTATTAGAGCATAATACATACTATACTCAAAATATTTTCTCATCAACTCTTCTAATATCTTCTCATCATTTTCAGGTTCAATCTCCATAAGAGAACTAGAGTGCTCAACATTTTCTATCGATGGAGTCTCTACTGGAACTATAGTATTTATTCTAATCTCTTGAGAGATCATATTTTTATAACCATTATGAACCAAAATAACCTTATCAGTAGCTCCTGCTACAAAATCACCGATAGCTGCAGCTATAACGCCTTTTGCTTTTTCGTAAGTAGGTGCAGAGCTGATTCCTTTATAGCTTTCTAGAATTTCTACACCTTGAAAATTAAAGAACTCTATACCTTTTTTACCAACTGCTCTTAGTCTGACTTTGATTTTTTTTGATTTATACTCTTCTATCATATTTCTTATGGTTTTGATAGTAGAAATATTAAATCCTCCACAAAGCCCTTTATCTGCGGTAACAAAAATAATATCAACTTTGTTTATGGTAGTGTTTAAGTCAAAAAACTTATCATCTTTACCTACAATCTTAAATTGATTTATTTTATAAGCTATCTCGCTCAAAACTTCATTAATTTTAAGAGCATAAACACGAGAATGACGAGCAGCTTCTTCTGCTTTTTTAAGTTTTGCAGTAGAAACTAGCTTCATTGCTTTTGTGGTTTTTTGCGTGTTTTGAACGCTCTTAATCTTTCTTTTTATATCTTTTAAATTTGACATATCTTAGCCTTATTCAGCGCTAAACGTTGCTTTAAAATCATTCAATGCTTTACTTAGTGATTCTTCGATATCTTTATCAAGAGCTTTTTTATTTCTAATTTGCTCAAAAATTTCAGGATACTTAGCCTCTATATACGGATATAATTCAGCTTCAAATTTAGTAACTGCAGCTACTGGAATATCATCGAGATATCCTTGACTACCTGCATAGATTATAATAACTTGATTTTCTACAGGAAGCGGGCTATAAGGAGGTTGTTTTAGTACTTCAACCATTCTTTGTCCGCGCTCAAGTTGTTTTCTACTACTCTCATCAAGGTCACTTGCAAACTGTGCAAAAGCTTGAAGTTCGCGGTACTGAGCAAGGTCAAGACGAAGAGTTCCAGAAACTTTTTTGATAGCTTTTATCTGAGCCGATCCACCAACACGACTAACAGAAAGACCTACGTTTATAGCAGGACGAATACCTGAATTAAACAGATCACTTTCTAAGAAAATTTGACCATCGGTTATAGAAATAACATTTGTAGGGATATACGCTGAAACATCGCCTGCTTGAGTCTCGATAATAGGTAGAGCCGTAAGACTTCCAGCTCCTAGCTTATCACTTAGCTTACTAGCTCTTTCAAGTAGCCTTGAATGTAGATAAAAAACATCTCCAGGATAAGCTTCACGACCCGGTGGTCTTCTTAAGATTAGCGACATTTCGCGGTAAGCTACAGCGTGTTTGCTTAGATCATCATAAATGATAAGCGCATGACGTGAATTATCACGGAAATATTCACCCATTGTTACGCCTGCATACGGAGCAAGATATTGCAACGCCGGAGTATCACTCGCACTTGCATTAACTACTATAGTATAGTCCATAGCGCCGTACTCTTCAAGTTTTTTAACAACTTGAGCTACTGTTGATTGCTTTTGACCTATAGCCACATAAATACAGATTACATCTTGACCTTTTTGGTTAATAATAGTATCTATAGCAACTGTTGTTTTACCTGTTTGACGATCACCGATGATAAGCTCTCTTTGACCACGACCGATAGGAACCAAACCGTCAATAGCTTTAATACCTGTTTGAAGTGGTTCATGAACAGATTTTCTAGCCATAATGCCTTTTGCTTTTTCTTCTATAAATCTTGTTTCAGTAGCCTCTATAGCGCCTTTTGCATCTATAGGCTCACCTAAAGCATTTACAACGCGTCCTATCAAAGCATCACCCACTGGAACACGAAGAAGTTTTCCAAGTCTTTTTACGCTACTGCCTTCTTTTATGGCACTTGATTTACCAAGAACAACTATACCAACGCTGCTCTCTTCAAGATTTAACGCCATACCTTTTTCACCGGTTTCAAACTCAACCATCTCACCGGCCATAACATTTTTTAGTCCATAAACGTTTGCAACACCATCAGCGACTGATATTACTTTACCAGTTTCTTCAATATCAACGCTTAAGTTGTAATTTTCGATGCGCTCTTTGATAATACTGCTAATCTCATCAGCTTTTAATTTTACACTCACGCTTTTACTCCTTATTAAATTGCTTTTAAAATATATTCGCTCATTTGAGCCTTTAATCTATCAATAGAAAAACTAACTTCTACACCAAGGTCATCTAGCTCTATTTTGATACCGTTATAGCTGTTTTTTATATTTTCAAATTCTATTTTTGCACCAAATTTCTTAGAAAATCTCTCTTCAAGTTCAGTTTTTTGAGCAGCACTTAACTCAAAATTACCAGAGATTAAACCACTAAATTTACCATCTCTTACAGCTTGTTGATACTCAAATTCTTTTGAAATTTCCGGGATCAAACCGAGTCTTTTTCTCTCTGCTAAAAGTAATAAAAAATTATGAATTTTATTAGAAGCACTGTCTAATAAAGAAAATAAAAAATCAGCCTTTTGTTTAGAACTGATATCTGGAGAATCAATTATTACTTTAAGTTTTGGGAGTAAAAAAGCATTTGATATATCTTTAAGTTCGCTGCCGAATTTATCAAATTCATCTGAACTTAAACTTAAAATAAGCGCTTTTACATACTTTTTAGCCACTACTTCTTTCATCAACTTACCTTTTTAAGTACTAAATTTACGAATTCGCTTTGATCGATTTTTAGAGTATCTCCAGCAAAAACTTCATCTAAAATTTCACCGACTACAGATCTAATAATCTTTCTTTCTTCAAAATCTTTTTGTTCTTCATAGCTCTTTTGAAGTAGCAAAAGTTCATTTTGGGTATCTTTTTCTATTTTTGATATTAGAATTTCTATCTCTTTATCTGTAGATTCTAATAGACCGCTCGCTCTGTTTTTTGCATCTTCGACTTTTTTTAAAGCATCGTCTTTTTGTGCTTTTGAAGCTCTTAGCTTATCTTGTATAGCATCAAGTCTAGCGGCTATAGAGCTTATTCTACCTTTATAAGCTTTTTTAACCGGCTCGGCTATCAAATAGTATAAAATACCAGCAAATATAGCAAAGTTTATAGTTCTAGCAAATATATCATAGTCACGCTCCACACTGTTAGCATCAGCACCAAAAACAAATACCGGAGTCAATAATAGCAATAAAAATTTAATATTCATAACAATCTCCTATATCTTTGACAATGAGCCAGCCAGGCTATTTTTAAATTCAGGGAGTTTTTCTAAAAGCATAGTTTTTAATTCGCTTTTTTTAGCAGCCAATCCAGCTGCAAAAATCTCGTATTCAGACTCTATAGTCGCTTTTTTAGCTTCTATTTTTTTTGCGGCTTCCTCTTTTGCTCTAGTTAAAGCGGCTTGCTTTTTTACATTTGCTTCAGCTCTAGCATCAAGAATGATTCTTTCGATCTCGGCTTTATACGTGCTAGCATCGTTTGCGTTTTTGCTAACACTATCTTCGTCTTGTTTTATTGATCTATTTCTATCATCAATAAATTTAAGAAGAGGTTTATATAGTATAGAGTTTAAAACAAAAATCAGCCCTAGAAAGATCACAACCGTAATAAGTAAAAGCGGCAGGTCAATTTGTAGCATCAATTCTCCTTAGTAAATTTCATTCATATACATAAATAATAGTTGAATATTTTACAATAATAAAGGCTAAATTTTACTGAATTTTCTGAATTATTTGGATTAAATTTTGAATTTTTTCCACGTCAGCGAAATTTAATATCATTTTTTTACCGTTAATTTTGCATTCATATCCCAAATTTAAAAACGTATCTTTTAAAATATTTAAATTTTCATTATAATTTTGTTGAGTAGATATTAAATTTGAAGATTTATCTGCTTTGTTTTTTATTCTTTTTATCAAATTTTCGGTATCTCTTACGTTTAATCTTTGACCAACTATAGTATCAACAACCATTTTTTCGTCATCTTTATCAAGCCCTACTATGACTTTTGCATGGCCCTGAGTCAGCTTACCGTCTTCTATAAGACGTTTTGTAGATTCGTCTAAACTAAGCAAACGAAGAGTATTTGTGATAACGGTACGACTTTTTTTTATGATATTTGATAATGCTTCTTGAGTAATTTTATACTCTTCTATAAGCTCTTTGTATGAATTTGCAAGTTCGATAGGACTTAAATTTTCTCTTTGGATATTCTCTATCAAAGCTAATTCTCTTAGATTTTGATCCTCTAAATTTGCCACTATAGCTTTTATACTATCTTTGCCTAAAAGTTTTGTAGCTCTAAGCCTTCTCTCTCCGGCTATAAGAGTATAACCGTTTCCTTTTTTTATAACTATGATAGGCTGGATTAAGCCGTGTTTTTCTATACTCGCACTAAGCTCAACAAGAGCTTCTTGATCAAAATGCTTTCTTGGCTGGAATGGATTTGGAATTATTTTATCTATATCAATATCTGCTATAAGATCCCTATTTAACTCTTTGTCATACGCATTTTCTACATCTTCAAGTATCGCACTAAGTCCTCTTCCTAAAGCCATTTTCACCCCATTATCGAATAAGCTAAATTCTGATAAGCTATACTTCCGCTTGATTTGATATCATAAAGAATTACTGGTTTGCCAAAGCTAGGACTTTCGGCAAGTTTTACGTTTCTTGGAATGATAACAAATCCCTCTTCGGAGTCTGCAACTTTAAATAATTTATTCTCAAAATGCTTCTTTAAATCAGCAACCGTCTCTTTAGATAGATTATTTTGCGCACTGTACATAGTAGGCAAAAAACCTTTTATAGTTAGTTTAGGATTTATAGATTTTTTTATAACTTTTACCGTATTTAGTATCTGAGCAAGTCCTTCCATAGCATAAAACTCACACTGTATAGGTATGATAACGCTATCGCTGGCGCTAAGAGCATTGATAGTAAGACTTCCAAGAGCTGGCGGGCTATCTATGATTAAAAAATCATAGTCGTCTCTAAGTTCTGAAATTTTATTTCTTAAAATAGCTTTGTAGTCTTTATTTTGCTCGTTAAATTCTTGTTCTATACCTACTAATCCTATATTTGATGGTGCGAGATGCAAGGTGTTAATCTCTGTTTTAAGAATGATTTCGCTTAATTTTTTTCTACCTGTTAATACATGATAAATGTTAAACTCATAATCGCTCCTGCTAAAACCAAGTCCTGTTGTAGCATTTGCTTGTGGATCAATATCTACTAAAAGAACTTTTTTTTCGGCTACAGCTAAAGATGCAGCCAAATTTACAGCAGTTGTCGTCTTTCCTACGCCACCTTTTTGATTGGCTATTGTTATAACTTCGCTCATCTTAAAGAATATACCTTTTTGTTATTTATTATTATCGAGCCATCGTCCAACAAAACAGAATTCTCAAGGCTCATAAGCTCACCGTCGACGTGAGCACTAAATATTTTTGATTTTTCGAATTCTAACAAATATTTGCTAAAAATTTGCTTCCATGAAGGCTTAAGTTCCAAAGATTTTAAAAATCCATCTACTATCTGAGTAACTCCGTGGTCTATATCAAGCACGTTTGAATACCGCGGAGATGTTTTTAAATTTATACCCATTCCGCATATATAAACGCTTTTTATCTTAGTTGTGATAACTCCTCCTATCTTTTTATCACCAAGATAAAAGTCGTTTGGCCATTTAAGCCATATCTTTGATCCGCAACTCTTTAAATACTCATTCATCAAACAAGCAAAATATATACTAGCAGAGCTTGAAGGCAGATCAGAAGTTAAGCTTGAACTATCTACGCAGAAACTAAAATACAAATTCCCCTCATCACTTTGCCACGAATTTCCCCTACTCCCAACACCATTTGTTTGCGAGTTTGCAACCAAAGCGTAAGGCGGAGTTATGACTGCGTTTTTTAACATATATATGAGTTCTTCTTGAGTAGAACTACACTCATCAACAAAACTTACTACCAACGCTTAGCCTTTTACCGTTTATATAATCTTTTGCCAAAATACTTTTTTTTCCAGCTTCTTGAAGCACGTTTATCTCGATACTTCCATCATTTACACCAACTACAAATCCATTTTGATCGATACGTAAAATTTCACCGATAGAACCTGATAAATTTGAAACTCTCATCTCTAAAATCTTAGTTTGATTTTCTAAAAAGATACCCGGCCAAGGATAAAAAGCTCTAAATTTAGCATAAATATCTTTAGCGTTCATTTTTAAATTTATAAGCCCGTCTTCTTTTTTTATCTTTGTGCATTTGCTACTGAGTGCATTAAACTGCTTTATGGGAGATATATTGTTAAATTCATCAAGTATTTTGATAGTCAAATTTGCAGCCATTTTTGCTAACTCGCAAAAAAGTTCGTCTGATTTTAAATTCGATATATCGATCGCACTAAAGCCGAGCATATCTCCATCATCAAGCCCTACTCCCATTCTCATAGCAGTTACACCACTAAGCAATTCACCACGTAAAATCGCTTCTTGGATAGGACTTGCACCTCTAAATTTTGGGAGCAATGAAGCATGCAAGTTTATACAAGGTGCGATATCTAAAATATCTTTTGGTAAAATTTGTCCATAAGCCGCAACTACGATAAAATCAGGTTTTAAAGCCTTAATATCATTTGCCGTGCTGCTATCTTTTAAATTTAAAGGTTGGAAAATAGGGATATCAAGCCCACTTTGTAAAACTGTTTTTTTCACTTCTGGAGGAGTCAAGATCGCTTTTCTTCCTACTGGGCGATCAGGCTGCGTAAATACCGCAACTACGTTATAACCGCCATTTTTCAAAATAGCTTCTAAAATGACGCTAGCATAATCAGGAGTCCCCATAAAAACTATATTTTTCATTGTTCGCCTTTGAAGATTGTACCGCCTATTTGATTATTGTCTAGTAAAAATGCTCTTGCATCACTAAGGTCAAATCCACTAGCTAAAAACATATCTTTTTTATTGTCCATCAAAAACTTAGCAGCCAAAAGCTTTGTCGTAATGCCGCCTGTACCGTGTTTGCTTCCTGTATCGCTAGTTTTATTTAGCTCTTCATCACTTAAACTAGTGACTAAAGGGCGGATTTTTGCATTTTTATTTTCTCTTGGATCACTGTCATAATAACCATCGATATCGCTTAATATAACTAGCAAATCAGCGTTAAAATAAAACGAAACGGCGCTTGAAAGTCTATCGTTATCACCATAAACTATCTCGCTGATAGCGATAGCATCGTTTTCATTTATGATAGGTATGATACCATTTTTCAAAAGACCATTTATAACATTTAGTGCGTGATTTGTTTTTTTTCTTGAATCAAAGTCGCCTGCGCTAAGTAAAAGCTGAGCTGCTTGTTTATTAAATTTATTTAACGCTCTACTATAAATTTCCATCAAATACGGTTGCCCTATAGCAGAGAGAATTTGTTTATTTACAACAGTAGTTCTTGGGATATCAAGCTTTGTTTGACCAGTACTTATAGCACCAGAACTTACCAAAATCACTTCATATTTTAAGCTTAAATCATATAAAAATTCGCATAAACTAGCTACTCTTTTTTCGCTTATACTATGCTCGTCGCTGATAACGTGAGAACCTACTTTTATAACCACTCTTTTCATAAGGATATCGCCTTTAAATTTAAAAATAAATTTAATAATTATACTATTTTGCTACTTAAACTCGTATATTGATATAAACGGTAAGACTAAGATGTTTAAAGAAGTGCCTTTGTCATACTTTTGACAAGACACTTTAATGATTTTTTGGGATATCTAGCTAAAATTAATTTTCGCCTTTTAAGATCTCCAAAAGTCCAAATTTAAGCTCTTTTAAACCATCTCCAGCAACGCTTGATATAGGAAGTACGAAAAACGGCTTTTGGCGGTCGTATTCATAAATATCTTGTTTTTTATCAAATTTAAATTCACTCAAAAACTCTTCTATCTTTTCATCGGCGTCTCCTGCAGCGTCAAGGCGCGTCAAAGCTATAGCAAAGTCTCTTTTTGCTAAATTTGGCGAAAATTTCAAAACTTCACTTTTTAGAGTTTCAAACTGCTCTTTAAGTGAGCGATAGTTTGCTAAATCTATCATATAAAGCAGGACTTTTGTTCTTTCTATATGTTTTAAAAACTGTATTCCAAGTCCTTTTCCATCGCTTGCACCTTCTATGATGCCTGGGATATCTGCCATAATAAATCCACTAAACTCATCAACTTCTACAAGTCCTAATTTTGGCGTGAGAGTTGTAAATTCATAATTTGCGATCTGCGGTTTTGCGTTTGATATACTTGAGATGAGAGTTGATTTGCCAACGTTTGGAAATCCTACAAGCCCTACATCTGCTATGAGTTTTAGCTCTAAACGTATATTTTTTGTCTCGCCTGGGAGTCCTGGTTGAGCTTTAGTCGGAGCTTGATTTACGCTTGTTTTAAAATGAACATTTCCAAGTCCGCCTTTTCCGCCTACTAAAAACAGCTCTTTTTGACCCTCGCTAACTAGATCAAGCAAAAGTTCATTGCTATCTGCATCATAAACTGCGGTTCCTGGAGGAACGATAAGCTCAAGATTATCTCCTTTTCTTCCTGTCATATTTCTAGGAAGCCCTGGTACGCCGTTTGCGGCTCTCATAGCTCTTTTGCCTTTGTAGTTGGCTAAAGTATGGGTGTTGTTATCTACTATAAAATAGACATCTCCACCATTTCCGCCATCTCCACCGTCTGGTCCGCCTAGCGGAACATGTTTTTCACGGCGAAAACTAGCACATCCCGGACCGCCTTTACCGCTACTTACACTAAAACTTGCACTATCTATAAACATAAAATATCCTTAAATTTAAGGGGGATTATAATAAAAAATTGCTGAAATTAAAATAGAAGGGATAGCCCAAAAAAGGGCTATGAATTAAGCTGCTGGATAGACAGAAACTTTTTTTCTATCTTTGTCTTTTCTTTCGAATTTAACAAATCCATCAACAAGAGCAAATATAGTATGATCTCTTCCGATACCTACGTTATTGCCCGGATGAGTTGCAGTTCCTCTTTGACGAATAATAATATTTCCAGCTCTTACAAACTCGCCACCAAATTTTTTAACACCTAAGCGACGACCTATACTATCACGGTTATTTTGGGTTGAACCTTGACCTTTTTTATGTGCCATACTTTACTCCTTAGGCTTTTATACTTGAAACTTTAACGCGAGTGTATTGTCTTCTAAAACCGCGTTTTAATTTTGAGTCTTTACGTCTGCGTTTTTTGTAAATAACAACTTTTTTATCTTTTCCTTCGCAAACTACTTCTAAGACAACTTTTGCACCCTTTACAAATGGCGCACCTACCTTTAAACTGCCGTCATTGACTGCTAAAACTTCGTCAATTTCGACATTTGACTTTGCTTCGGCTTCAAAATGGTCTAAATTTAGGAAGTCGCCTTCGCTAACTTTATACTGTTTTCCACCGTGTTTGATAATCGCGTACATCAAACTATCCTTTATAAATTTGGTAGACCAAAAAGCATTTCTAAGATTAAAAAAAACATAGAAAATTTTGAGAGCTGATTTGGCTATGAAACGTGGATTATACTCAAATTTATATAAAATTTAGTTGAATTTAGTATAAGATATGGATTTTAAATATAAAATAATTGTTGGGATAAAATACAAAAGTCCCATTTAAAATGGGACTTAAAAATTATAGCTCAGGTTTTGGAGTTTTTTCTGTACTTTTTGGGAACATTGGATAAACAACTTTTGGTTTATCACCGGTTAAAGAGTTTAAGAATGCAACTATACTAGTTGCTTCTTCATCAGTTATCTCTATACCAAGTTGAACGCTACCCATAGTTTTAACAGCTTCTTCAAGTTTCCATATAGCACCATTGTGGAAGTATGGAGCAGTTTCTGCTACGTTTCTTAAAGTAGGAGTTTTAACCATACCATTTGCATCACCTTTGAAGTCGCCTATGTTTGCGAATTGGTATTTTCCAGCTACTTCAAACGCTTGCATAGAACCACCAAGATTTACTCCTGTATGGCAAGCAGAACAGCCTTTATCTAAGAATAATTTAAGACCGGCTTTTTCAGCTTTTGTTAAAGCTTTTGTATCGCCTTTTATAAATTTGTCAAATCTTGATGGAGTAAGAAGAGTTCTTTCGAAACTAGCTATAGAGTCAGCTATGTTATCAAAAGTTACACCACTATCACCATACACTTTTTTAAACTCAGCCACGTACTCAGGTAAAGACGCGATTCTCTCAACTGCAAGTGCTGCTGGAGTAGCCATCTCAGGCTCAGCCTCGATCGGTCCTTTTGCTTGATCAACTAAAGTCATAGCACGACCATCCCAAAACTGAGTTGTGTTTAACACTGAGTTATAAACTGTCGGAGAGTTCAAATGATGTGGGTTTGCAGTCCATTTATGACCAACCGCAGCAGCTATACCGTCAGTTCCACCAAGTCCTAGGTTGTGACATGTATTACAGCTAATGATACCACTTTTTGACAAACGCGGCTCAAGATATAGTTTTTTACCTAACTCTGCTTTAGCCTCTGTAAATTTATTTGGCTCAACGCCTATCTCTTTAAGAATAGCATCAACTTGTTTTTGGTCAGATGGCAAAGCCACTAGTCCTGCATTTTTTGCCTCTTTTAGTAAATCAGCATCACTAACAGCAAACATTGAGCTTGCAACCAATAAAGAACTTAAAACTAAAAATGAACCTTTCATAGTTCGTCTCCTTAAGCGATAAAATATAACTCAAATGTTATAGTAACTAAAATTAAATTGAAATAAATTTTATTGAATTCAAAATATTATCAGCTAAGTATAACTAGCTATTTTTCTACTATTATAATTTTTACTTATGAATTTTCAGATATTTTTTATCTTTTAATGAACTATTATTGGCAACCCAATAGAAAGTAAATTTTATATAATTAGATTTTTTAATATTAAATGGAAATTAAAAAAGTTACTAAATTTGAAATATTTTTACGATAAATTTATTAAATTTAGAAATCAATCTAACTGATAAATTTGAAATTAGATTACATAGTAGTTTTAATATAAGAAAATATTAATAGAATTGCCAGTTATTAACAAAAGTTAAGCTGGCGAATTCTATAAATTTAATCAAATATTTGCATTTTTTATAAGCACTCTTTTGCGATAAATATTTGAAACTTCAGTCGCGTCTCCAACCAAAAGAGCGTTTGTAGAACAAACTGCAGCGCACATAGGTACTTTTCCCTCCGCAATTCGGTTTTGACCATAAAGATGACGTTCTGTTTGGCTATTTGTCTCTTCTGGACCTCCAGCACACATAGTGCATTTATCCATCTCGCCTTTGATACCAAAAGCACCATCGCGTGGAAATTGAGGAGCACCAAACGGACAAGCGTATAAGCAGTATCCACAACCTATACATTTATTCTTATCGTGAAGAACTATTCCATCAGCTCTTATATAAAAGCAACTCACTGGACAAACTTGAGCGCAAGGTGCATCGGTACAGTGCTGACAAGCAATCGTACTTGATACCTCTTTTCCCTCTATACCATCATTTACCGTGATAACTTTTCGGCGATTTATCCCAACTGGAACTTCATGAGCTGAGCTACAAGCAACTTGACAAGCAAAACAGCTTATACACCTATTTTTATCTACATAAAATTTCATTCTTGCCATACTATCTCCTTAGCTCATTTTTCATCGAAAAACGCTGTTTTAAATCTGCTTTGATCACTTGCACGCTCTAATCTACAAAGTCCGGCGTTAAACTCAGAAATTTGAGTAACGATATCAAAACCGTAATTAGTGATAGTATTTGAACTCTCACCTATGGTATATGGCTTAGTACCTTCTGGATATCTGTCACTTAGATCTACTCCTTGCATAACTCCAGCAAAGTTATATGGAAGACAAATTCTATCAGGTGTTACACTATAAGAATGGATACATTTTACTTTTATCTTTGTGCCTTGTGGGCTATGTATCCACATCATCTCTCCATCTTGTATGCCGTATTTCAAAGCAAGCTCTGGATTTACGTGAGCAAACATTTCTGGAGTTATATGAGCCAAATATTTACTAGTTCTTTCTATCATACCAGCACCGCTTAAATTTACTAAACGCATTGAGCTTATAATAGTAGGGAAATCCTTACTCCAATCTTGCGCTTTTTGCTCGCTTTCAAATTTAGTAGAAACTCTGAAATTCTTAGCTTGATCGCCGAAAGTAGGATATTTCTCAACTAGATCTTTGCGCGGAGAGTGGATCGGCTCTCTATGCTTTGGATACTGATCTATAAATTCCCACACTATAGCTCTTGCTTTTGCATTTCCGCAAGGGCTAACACCTGCTTCTTCGCATTTTTTAGCGATTATGCCGCTATAGTCCATATTCCAACCGCTACCCATTTTAGCTTTTTCTTCTTCACTTAGAGTGATACCCAAAACTTTTTCTATATTATCTTTGGTAATTTGTGGATATCCGCCTTTTACTTTTGAACCAGGAATAGTAACGGCGTCTTCTGCTAACTGACTAACGCCATTATGCTCAAGTCCAAAACGGTTTCTAAATCCCATACCGCCTTTCCATACAGGTTTTGTCGCATCATAAAGTACTGGACTTCCTGGGTGATTTTTATTCCAGCAAGGCCACGGAAGACCGTAATACTCACCTGCTACAGGGCTGCCCGGTTTTCCCATAAGAGTATCTGGATCAAAATTTATCCAGTTTTCTTGATGTTTTTTGAGACGATCTGCCGTACGTCCGTTGTTGCCGATACTTTGAGTAGTTCTTGCTATCTCGTTTGTAGCATCATCAGGCCATACGAAGCTATCTTTTACTTTTTTAAGCTCTCCATCTACGATATCTATCATCATACCTTTTACGTACTCATCATAAAAACCAAATTTTTTAGCAAAAAGCATCATTATTTCTTGGTCTTCTTTTGACTCGTAAATCGGAGGTATAACTTGACTTCTCCACTGAGCTGAACGATTTGTGGCGCTTACATATCCACTACTTTCAAACTGAGTTGCAGCAGGCAATATATAAACTCCATCTTTTCTATCACTCAAAATTGCGACTTCATTTACGAACGGCTCTACTACTACAAGCATATCGAGCTTATCTATAGCCTCTTTTATCTTAGTAAGATGCGCCATAGAAGTGATACCAGTACCTTGCACCCAAAGAACTCTTAAATTTCCACTTGAAAAAGTATTTTCTTCTTTTAAAACACCTTGCCACCATTTAGATAGTGAATAACCTTTTTCGTTTCTCCAGTTTCTATCTTCTGGGTTTTTTGAATCATGATAAAAATACTCTTTAAATTTAGTTCCTTCAACATCATCTCCTAGTTTTTCTCTAGGCTCTTTAACGCTAGTTGCAAAACGTTTTATAAATTTATCATAGTCTTGTCCCCAGCCTTTACAAAAATGCTTCCATGCAGGATCTGCCAAACCATAATATCCAGGGAGCGAGTCTGCAAGATTGTTCATATCTGTTGCGCCTTGAACGTTGTCGTGACCACGGATAATATTACATCCGCCACCAGCTTTTCCTACGTTTCCTAATATCAGTTGCAAAAGTGCGTAAATTCTAGTATTTGAGCTGCCAACTGAGTGCTGAGTTACGCCTAAAGCCCACGCTAAGGTTGCAGGTTTTGTAGTAGCAAAAACTCTAGTTATCTCTATGAGCTGCTCTGCAGGAATTCCAGTAACATTCTGAGTTTCTTGCGGAGTCCAGTGCTCGGCTTCTTTTCTTATCTCATCAACTGCGTAAGAGCGAGTTTTTATAAATTCTTTATCTTCCCAACCGTTTTTAAATATCAAATGAAGCATTCCATAAGCAAATGCTATATCAGTTCCTGGTCTAAGTCTTACGAAATAATCAGCCTTCGCAGCAGATTTTGTATATACTGGATCAACTACGATAAGTTTGCAGTTATTTCTATCTTTTGCTTGAAGCATATGCTTAAAGCCGATAGGATTTGCAACTGCTGAGTTTGCTCCTATTAGAAGTATCGCTTTTGAGTTTGCTGTTACATCACCAAAGTGATTTGTCATCGCGCCATAACCCCAAGTATTGGCCACACCGGCCACTGTTGCGCTATGTCAAATACGTGCTACGTGATCTATATTATTCGTTCCCCAAAAAGCTGCAAATTTTCTAAAGTAAAATGCTTGTTCGTTGCTAAATTTAGCCGAACCTAAAAACTCGACGCAGTCTGGTCCGTCTTCTTTTCTAATCTCAAGAAGTTTATCACCGATCTCGTTGATAGCAGTTTCCCAGCTGATCCTCTCCCATTTACCATTTACTTTTTTCATCGGATATTTTACACGCTGTTTTGACTTTGTAAGATCTATTTGATCAATGCCTTTACAGCAGTGGCTACCTTGAGATATAGGATGATCTATCGCCATATCTTGTCTTATCCAAACACCGTCTTTTACCTCAGCTTCTATACCACAACCAGCTGAACATATAGTACAGATAGTGCGAACTTTTTTTGAGCCGGGAAATGGGTTTTTTATCTCTTCATTTGTAGCGGTTCTTAATGTCTCATTCTCTTTACCAAACGCCATAGTGCTTCCAGCACCAAGAGCAGCAAGCTTTAAGAATGAGCGCCTACCTATGTGAGCTTCACTCATTTTAAGCCTTTCAATACGCTATTTTATAAAATTTTTCCCAAGCTTCACTTTTATAGTAAAGCACCTCTTTTTTCTTTGTTTTACCACTTACAACACCATTTTGATTTGATTCGTTGTATTCTTTAGAAGCAAAAGCCCCTGTAGCGGCTACTCCTGCACCAGCTATTGCGCCTACTTGCAAAGCTTTTTTAAGAAATTCTCTTCTATTTTTCAAAGCAACTCCTTGTATCATAAGCAAAATATATTTTACTTATTTATTTTATTCTACTTTAAAGAGTATCAAAATCAAATAATAAGTTAATACTAATAATTTAAATTTATTTAAGTTTCAAAATATATAAATTTATATCTTAGTAAATTCGTCCCACATAACTTTACTTTTTGGAGTTGCCATTTTAGTTTGAAATGGTTTTTTATGCAAAGACTCTTCGGCTATACTTCTTTCAAATTTAGGAGCTTTAAATCCTAAAATAGCACGTTCAAGACTAATGAAATTTATATAAATATTAGCATAAGATCTAAAAAAATCCGCAGCTTCATGCTCTTTTGTCATCTTTGCAAACTCATCAGAAAACTCATTTATCAAAGTTTCAAAAAGCTCCCTTGAGAGAGTTAAATTATTTTTCAATATTGTAGCCATTAGCTTAAAAATAAAACCCAAATAATCCTCAGAGCAGCTACATCTATTCGTATCTCTTCTAAAGTTGCTTCTTTTTAAGATTTCTATAACTTTCAAACGCTTATTGCCATCATCTCTTCCCTCATCATAAAAGCTAGCACTTAGAGGAATATTCGTATAACTAAGATCAAATAAAACAGAGTTTTGCTCTTTTTTAAACTCATCAAAACTAAATTTAATAATATTTGCAAAATCAGCCTCATTTGATGGCTCTATAGGATTTTTAGCAAGGTAAATGGCTTGTTCTATAAACTCTTCATAACGTTTTTTATCTTCGCTGTAAAATAGCGGATAAGATAAAAATTCATAATAATAACTTCTCCCAATATCCAAATCACTCATAATTCTTCCTTTTCTAAATCACTCATCATCATAAGTTTTGCTTTACAATCAGCGCAACAATAAAGCGTCCTAATTTTCAAATCATTCCCGCCAAACACAGGCTTAAGCATAGAAGCTATCTTTTTTACGGATTTCACAGTTGCAAATTCTTTACCGCACTCCACGCATTTAAATAGCTCGTCTTTAGCCAAAGTTTTATACTCAAAATAACCCGGCTCAAGGCTCATTCCGTCTCTTATAACTGTGAGCGTATCTTTTTCGGCGCAACTATTCTCACAATACCCACAAGTCGTGCAAAGTGAAGCGTTAAATTTAAGCGAATTATCACTCTTATCGGCATATAATGCTCCAACATTGCAAGCTCCAACGCATGATAAACAAAGAGTACAGCTGCTCTCATTTACAACGATTCTTCCATATCTTACTAACTCACCGCAACTTGTTTTACCATAATCTTTACTGTTTAACATATGCAAAACTCTTTTGGAAAAAATCTCTCTTTTGCTAAGATTTGTCTCATTTAGATCATACTTGCTATTTGGTATAAATGACGCTCTATCCAAAGCTGTTTTCAAACTCTCTTTGTCATTTGCAACTTCTATGGCTTTGACTCCATATATTTTTTCATAAATTTCATTAATCAGCTCAAGGCTCTGCTTTGTACCATTTGTTATCTGTTTTGTATATAAAACTACGGTTGCGCCTATTGTTTGAAGGAGAGTCAAAAGATAAGATTGATCTAAAAAATTTACTGATTTTAGAGCAAGAGGAAGTATGTTTTCTTTTAAATTGATATTTAAATTTGATATATCCACACCCTCATCAAACGCCAAAACTATTCTATCTTCATATATTTTAGCAACTTCATAAAATCCGTTTCTTGGCATCATATTATACTCAAGCGATCCACTCGGACAGACGCTTATACAGGCTCCACAAGCGATACAGTCAATATCTGAAAACTCAAGCTCTTTTATCTCATCATCTTTCATTATAGCAACGGTGGGACAGGCATCTACGCATTTAGCGCAATGCTTTGTTCTTCTACCTTTGTATTGACAGGTTTGAGCGTCATAGGCGATTGTTTTTTTATAATTAAACATAGGACTTACTTTATTTACAAGATTTAAAATCTCATAATTTTCTAAACCATCTATCTCAAAACAACCACTCTGTTTTAGCATATAATCTTTAGCATTTCGAACCAACAAAATATCAAACTCTATCTCAAACTCACCATCTTTTTGCAGTACTATAGCTACTAATTCACCTATCTCTCCATATAAAAACTTAACTTCATTATGATTTAAGCAGATCACCTTAAATCCTGCATTTTCCAGCTCTTTTGCAGCCAACTCTAGCTCATCGCTAATTAGTAAAATATTTCTACCAACGCTCTTTGATAAATCAGCGTCTAAAGCAAAATCAAACGCGGTAGCTCTAGCTTCATAAAGTTTCAATGAGTTTTTAGCTTTTAATAGCATATTCTCTTTGGTATTATTTAGATAAAAATTTATCTCAGGAGCGTATATCTGAGCGTTTAATGACTTTGAATTAGATACTAAAAACTCTTCATCATTTGGTAAATTTAGAGTTTTTATACTATCGTCAAGAACTATTTCTTCACTATTATTATATAAAAATGCAAACTCTTGCATAACCTTCCTTGATTAAAATATTATACTCATAATATAACCATTTATATAAATTTAGGCTGATTATTTATAACTAATAATTAACTTAAAAGGAAAATCAAAACTAAAAAATGATATACTGAGTTTAAATTTAATTGAGAAAAACTATGAATAAACTTCCAAAAATCGATAAAATTCCAAATCTAAAAGAGTTTCAAAACTATTTTAAACCAGCGCTTTTAGATATCTCCAAATCAGTATTAGAAGAGATCAGAAGTAAAAATCAAAATGAAACTATATCAGAGCAAGATGTTATAAATTTGATAAAAAACTCATACGCCTTGTTTCAAAATATCGAGCCAAAACCGCTTATAAACGCGACAGGAGTTATAATACATACTAATCTTGGAAGAAGCCCTATCGGTGAAAATTTAATTAAACAAGCAGCTCATCTTGTGACTTCATACTCAAATTTAGAATACAGCTTAAGTAACGGCAAAAGAGGCGATAGATACGCATATACAAGTTATCTTTGTAAGCTGTTATTTGGTTGCGAAGACGCTCTTATAGTAAATAATAACGCAGCCGCAGTTTTTCTTGTGTTAAATAGTTTTGCAGGTGGAAAAGAAGTACCAGTTAGCCGTGGTGAATTAGTAGAAATCGGAGGAAGCTTTAGAGTGCCAGAAGTGATGAAAAACAGCGGAGCCATACTCAAAGAGATCGGCACTACAAACAAAACTCATCTAAGCGACTATGAAAACTCTATAAATGAAAACACAGCTATGATCTTAAAAGTACATAAATCAAACTACGATATAGTCGGATTTTCTAGTGAAGTTTCTATAAACGATATCGCAAAATTGACCCAAAAAAGCGGAATTTTAAGCTATTATGATCTTGGTAGCGGATATGTGAATACGCTTCCTTACTCTCTAAGCAAGAATGAGCCAAACGTAAAAAAACTGATACAAAGCGGAGTTGATATCATAAGTTTTAGCGGTGATAAACTTTTTGGCAGTGTGCAATGCGGCATAATACTTGGTAAAAAAGAGCTTATAAACAAGCTTAAAAACAATCAAATTTTAAGAATGCTAAGAGTCGATAAAATGGTGCTTAGCGTGTTAAATGAAACGATAAAAGCGTACTTAAACAAAGATTTTCATCTCATAAAACCTATAAATCAAATTTATAAAACATTAAGCGAACTAGAAATGCAAGCTAGGAGAGTTTTAGAAAACATCAAACTAGAAGCTAGCATAAAAGAGACTAAAACTTTTGTTGGCGGAGGAACAATGCCAAATAAAAGCTATCCTTCAATCGGGCTATTTTTTAAAGGAAACGCAAACAAAAATGAGCTTAAATTTAGAAAATGCGGAATCATAGGCAGGATTGAAAATGAGGAGTTTTTGCTTGATTTCCGTTCTATTTTTGAAAACGAGATAGAAAACATCATAAAAATTATAAACGGAATGAGTGATGAATAGCGTAATAATAGGAACTTCAGGTCATATAGATCACGGAAAAACAGCACTTATCAAAGCTTTAAACGGCTATGAGGGCGACAAAACATCAGATGAGATAAAACGCGGTATCACGATAGATCTTAGTTTTTCAAATTTAAATAACGGAATTAAAAATATAGCATTTATCGATGTTCCTGGTCACGAAAATTTAGTAAAAACTATGATAAGCGGAGCGTTTCAATTTGACGCTTGTATGCTCGTAATAGCAGCCAACGAAGGGCTTAAACCGCAAACAAAAGAGCATATAGAAATACTAAATTTACTAAATGTAAAAAATATAATTTTGGTATTTTCAAAATGTGATTTAGTAAGTAAAAACGAACAATCAGAAGTCAAAAATAGCGTATTGGATTTTATAAAAGATTTCTCAAATTTAGAAGTTTTAAGAAGTTTTTTCGTCAGCATAAAAGATAAAAATAGCATCGATGAGCTAAAAAATTATCTTTTTACAGTTCAAAGAAAAATGCATGATAAAGACTCTATTTTTCGCTACTACATTGATAGAGTTTTTCAAGTAAAAGGTCACGGCACAGTCGTTACTGGAGGCGTATTAAAAGGTACTTTGAAAGTTGGAGAGCAAATTTTAAACTTGGATTTGAATGAAAGTTTTATATTAAGAAATTTAGAAGTTCATGCTCAAAGCGCAAAAATAGTAGAAGCTCCAAATAGAGCTGCATTAAACTTAAGCGGAGATAAAACTTATGCTTTAAAAAAAGGTCAAATTTTAAGCAAAAAGGGGTTTTGGCGAGGATTTCTTGAGGCTGATTGTTTTGTAAGCGGAAATTTAACTCACAATAGTGAAGTCATTTTTTGTGTCGGATCTAAACAAGTAAATGCAAAAGCCGCACTTTTAAAAGAGAATTTTTTTACATTTAAATTTGATAAAATGATGTTTTTAGAGTTCAATGAACCGTTTATTTTACTAAAAAATAGCAGAGTTATAGGCGGCGGATCGGTTTTAAATCCAGTAAGCGAACCTCTTAAAAAAGATGTGAAATCAGATCTACTTTTAGCACTCAAAAATCTGGATTTCATACGAGCTTTTGAAATTTTAAGTAGATCTCATAGACACGGTTTTGGACTTATATCGTCTTTGCAAAGATTTGGTATGAGTCCGAGCGCCGCTCTTGAGATAGCTTCAAATTTAAAAGATGTTTTTGTAGATAAAAAAGCGGCTTGTATCTACACAAATGACGGCTATAACGACATTAAAGAGTTTATCAAATTTATAATAAACAAAAACAAAGATGCTATGTTTTCTGCATCTAGCATAAATACAAAGCTATCTTGGGCAAGTACGGATTTTATAGAAGCTGTTTTAAATGAGCTAGAAATAGACAAAATAGTCCAAAAAAACGGAAGTATTTATACTAAATTTGGAACTAATTTTGATGAATTAAACACAACAGCAGAAGGTAAAATTTATGATATTTTGGAAAAAGGATATATCACTCCAAAAGCACCGTACAACATATATGATGAGCTTGATATCGATAAAATAGTAGGAGATACAGCTCTAAAAAAGCTCACAAAAGCAAAAAAAGTAGTAAGACTGGAACACAATCTTTTTATAAGTTCAAATGCATTAAATAAAGCGATAAATATGTTAAGAGATATCATAAAAAATGAAGGAAAAGTAAATATAACCAGCGCTAAAAATCATCTAAATTTAAGTAGAAAGTATGCTTTAGCATATTTGGAATATCTTGATAAATTTGCCGATATTAAGAAATTTGAAAACGATAGGCTTTTTGTTTAAAAACAACGCCTATAATGTTTCAAATTTTATATTTTAAGGTAACAGATGAAAAATGTTTTAATTATGAGTTCTCTAATAGCGGCTACTTCCATGTTTGCTATAAACGATGCGGAGATTTTAGATCTCTTTAAAGCTGCTTCGAATGAGGGTTTGCAAGTAAAAATAGAGTCAAAATCAAAGCTTGAAGGCACAAATTTTGACCAAATCATAGTAGATATCACAGATGGAAAACAGAGCCAAAAACAAGTTTTATTTACAGATGGCAAATATGTATTTCCAGATATCATAGATGTAAATAAAAGAGTATCTTATCTAGGTAAATTTAACGATATGCAAGAAAAAGCCTCTATGGGCGAAGCTTATAGCAAATTAGCAGCGATTATAAAAAATCTTGATAAATCAAAAATTATCACCATAGGAAATGATCCTAAAAAACCGACAAAATACCTATTTACCGATCCAGACTGTCCGTACTGCAGAATCGAACTTGATAGAATCGAAAAAGATTTAGAAGAGTCGAATTTAAAAGTTATTATGGCTCCGATCCCTAGCCACGGCGAAGATGCGATAAAAAAATCAATCGCCATATATAAAGATGTAAAAGGCGTAAAAGATGATGCCACAAAGATAAAAATTCTAAGAAAATACTATGCTAAAGATGCATCTGCTCCAACTAATATAACTGCTGATCAAGTAAAAACAGAACAAGCAAATATAATGAAATACTTTGAAACAGGCGCTATAAGAGGCGTACCTGCGATGATCGACGAGAGCGATCTAAAATAATATAGGGCTTATAAAGCCCTACTATAAATTTATGCTATCATTGCAGATAAAATTCTCAAGGAACAAGGCTTGATAAACAATATAGCTATCATAACAGCGCGCGGTGGAAGTAAAAGAATTCCGCGTAAAAATATCAAAGATTTTATGGGAAAACCTATGATATATTACGCTATAAATGCCGCTATAAATGCCGGAATTTTTGATGAGATCATGGTTTCCACAGAAGATGAAGAGATAGCTAGTATCTCTAAAAATCTAGGCGCAAAAGTTCCATTTTTACGAAGCGCCAAAACAGCAGACGACTTTGCTACAACAAACGATGTTATAGAAGAAGTACTAAGCCAGTATGCAAAACTGGGAATTCTCATCGAAAATATATGTTGCATTTATCCTTGCGTACCGTTTATAAGCGGCGAACTTTTAAAACAAGCGTATGAAATATTTATATCTACAAATGCGGATAAATTAACTCCAATAGTCAAATTTTCATTTCCAGTGCAAAGAGCTTTTAGAGTAGATGAAAAAGGGTTTTTAAAATACCGCGAACCACTTAACGCAAACAAAAGATCTCAAGATCTAGAACCGATGTATCATGACGCTGGAATGTTCTATTTTTATAAAGCAAATGCATTAAACTCCGATGATAGAGTACCATTTATCTTAAGTGAAAATGTTACACAAGATATAGATACTATGGATGATTGGAAAATGGCAGAGCTTAAATATAAGGTATTATATGGCTTATAAAATCGGTCTTAAATTATGGTCTTTGAATGAAAATTATATAAATAGCGCCGCAGCTCTTTATGAACGTGGAGTTTATGACTATATCGAGCTTTACTCAGTACCAAACTCTCTTGATAAAATCAAAATTTGGGCGGATTTAAAACTTAAATTCGGTATTCCATTTGCTATCCATGCTCCACATTTTAGCAACGGTTTGGATTTTTCAAATAAAGATAAATTTAGTTCAAATTTAAAATTAGTAGAGCTTGCCCGCACTTATAGCCTTGAGCTTGACGCTATTTATACTGTTTTTCATCCTGGTATCGGCGGCAATGTTGATGAGAGCATAAGACAGATAAATAGTATAAAAGATTTTAAATTTATAATAGAAAATAAACCTTACGTAGTACCTATGAATAACGCTCCAGACGCATTTTGTATCGGTTCAACTTTTGAAATGATAAAAAAAATAATAGATCAAACAGGACATGGATTTTGCCTTGATATCGGTCACGCCCTAGTAAGCGCAAACTATCAAAAACTAGATGTTTATGAATACATTGCTAAGCTTAACTCTCTAAATCCGCTTGTATATCATCTAAGCGATAACGATAGTGTGAGTATTTATGACGCGCATTTACATTTTGGAGATGGAAATATTGATTTTAAAAAAATCCATTCTATCATAGACCAAGATAAATTTCTCGCTATAGAAACGATAAAAGATAGCAAAGAGAATTTAGATGATTTTATAAAAGATTCTAAATTTATAAAGGAGTTAAAATGAACCAAAAAGTAGCCCTAGTAATAGGTGCTAGCAGTGAGAGTGTTTTTGCCATCAACGAAGCCAAAAAAGCCGGACTTAAAGTTGTAGCTTTCGATGGAAATAAAGACGCAATCGGACTAAAACTTGCCGATATATCTTACGTTGTTGATATAAGAGATCCAAAAAATATCATAGAAAAACTTACGGGGGGGGGGTACGAGCCTATAACGATTTTACCAGTTCCTATCGGTAGATACCTGATAACAACTGGAAGTATAAATGACTACTATAAACTAGGCGGCGTTAGCTATAAAGCCGCTGATTTATGCACCGACAAACTTTTATTTCATAAAAAATTAAGAAATCTAACTGACGAAACTATAGGGGGGGGGGGACTCTCTCTTGACAAAGGGGAAGATTTGAGACCTATAGAATGTCATTTGATCACTCCAAATTTAGATTCAAGCATACTTAAATTTCCACTTATCATTAAACCACGATTTGGAAGCGGAAGTAGAGACGTCATAGCTGTAAAAAATCAAGATGAATTCAAAAATACTTTATCAAAAATAGACTTAAGCAAAGAGGATTTTTTAGCTGAAACATTAGTAGAAGGAACAGAATACGGACTAAGTGGAGCAGTGATAAATGGAGTATATATACATATACTTATAAGAGAAAAACTCCTTACGCCACTTCCTTATCGTCAAAGCATAGGAAATTTAAGTGCTTCAGAGATTTCAGAAGTCTCGCGCTATATGCAGCGAGTCGCTACTAGGCTAAATTTAAAAAACTGTCTTATAAACGCAGATCTCATCGTGACACCTGAAGGGGAACCATTCATTATAGAGTTAGCTCCACGCCCAAGCGGTCACTATCTCTCAAGTACATTCGTGGAGATAGCAACTGGTGTGAATATGACAAAAGAGTGGATAAATATGATTTTAAGCAAACCTTTTAGCTTCGAGCCCAAATTTACAAAACATGCGATTATTAGATATTTTGATTTTGAAGGTAGAGTTATTCCACCAAATTTTGAAATTTTAAAAGAGGAGCTTGGAATTGTAAAATATGAGTGCAACATAAATGGAGTTTTGGGCATTGTAACAGATGGCGCAAGCATTATGAATAGAGGATATGCTATCATAGTAGCTAACAACAAGCAAGAGTGCCTAGCAAACACAGACGCTCTTATAAAAAAATTTAAAAAGGAGATAAAATGAACGAAAACGTAAAACAAGCACAAGAAAATGCTTACAAACTATGGGAAGAGCACGTATCTACCGGGTATCTACTCTATCCAAATGAATACCTTACAAGATATATTTTTGCAAATAGAAGATCGTTTAAAAGTATTTTAGACTTTGGATGTGGAGATGGAAGACACATTGAAATGATGAGTAAAGCAAAGATTCCTCACATAATCGGTGTAGATTACAATAAATCAGTTTTGCAAATAGCTAAAAATCGTTGCAATGAAAACGGTGTAAAATGTGAAGTATTTCAAAGTGGAGAGATTTTAAATTTAAAAGAGTTATTGGGTGGAGAAAAAGTTGATTGCGTAGTTTGCTGGGGCATAACTCATATCAATGCAAAAGAGACGACTTCAAATTTTATTAAGCAATTTGCATCTGTTTTAAATGAAGGCGGAAGCGTGTTTGCCAACTGGCGAACCAGAAAAGACTCTTTATATAAAAAAGGAGAGGAGATAGATAAAGATACGTTTATCATAGATGAAGAGTCCCACAAAGGAATGCTTTATTACTTCCCAAGCTTAGATGAAATAGAAAAAATTTATGAGAGTGCCGGTCTAAAAATAACTAGCAAAGACTATGAAGAATTTAGCACAAATGACGGTCAAATAGTAAATTCGTGGCATATTATAGAAGCAAAACCTAAGGAAATTTAATGAAAAATAGTCTTAAAGATTACGAAACAAACCTAGCAAAATGGGAAGAACTCGTTTTAAAAGGCGATTTAATATATCCAGATGAGCATGTTGTGCGTTTTATTTTTAAAAATAAATTTCAGAGCGCACTTGATTTTGGATGCGCTACAGGAAGACACCTTGAATGCTTAAATAGAGCAGGAGTAAAGAAGATAATCGGTGTAGATATCAATCAAGCGCCACTTGAAGTAGCTTTTACAAGACTAAATGAGTATGTAGAAATGGGGGGGGGTAAGCTCATACTTTTAAATAATAAAAATAAAAGTTTAAAAGATATAATCGGCGACACTAAAGTAGATGCTATAATCTCTTGGGGAGTTTTACATCTATTTACCCCAGATATAGTAGTAAATTTACTAAGTGAGTTTAAAAATCATCTAAATAAAAATGGTAAAATTCTAGTAAATTTTAGAAGTCAAAATGATAGCTTAAAAAATGGTGCTATAAATTTAGGGTCAGATATTTATAAAGTAACAAAAGAGTCTCATAAAGATCTATTATATACGTTTTACACTCTAGAAATGATTAAAGATCTATTTGGAAAAGCCGATTTGAAAATATCAAGTATAGACAAAGAGACTTTCTCACAAAACAACGGAGATATACAAAATGAATTCTACATCACAGAGGCCGTACATAATAGCTGAAATGTCTGCTAATCACTGCGGAGATAAAAACTTAGCTTTTAAAATCATAAAAGCAGCAAAAGACGCTGGAGCTGACGCCCTAAAAGTACAAACTTACACTGCTGATACTATCACGATCGATTGCAAAGATGAGATATTTATGACTCAAAATGACGGTCTTTGGGCAGGACAAAGCTTATATGAACTATACAAAAAAGCATACACTCCTTGGGAGTGGCAAGGTGAGCTAAAAGCGTACGCCGATGAGATCGGGATAGACTTTTTCTCAACTCCGTTTGATTATAGTGCTGTGGATTTTTTAGAGAGCATTAACGTTCCTATGTATAAGATCGCCTCTTTTGAAGCGATCGATTATCCGCTCATCAGATACGCAGCTAAATTTAAAAAACCTATGATAATCTCAGCTGGAATTTCAAGCTTAGAAGAAATTTATGAAGCTGTGCATGCTTGCAAAAGCGTAGGAAACAACGATATAACTATACTTAAATGTACTTCAAGCTATCCAGCTAAAATAGAGGATATGAACCTACTCACTATAAAAGATATGCTTGAGAAATTTTCTCCTATAGGCGTAAAAGTCGGTCTGAGCGACCACTCTATGAGCTTAGAAGTCCCGATAACAGCAGTCGCGCTAGGAGCTAGCGTGATAGAAAAACACTTTACCATAGACCGCACTTTAGGTGGGGAAGATAGTGGATTTTCTCTGAATAAAGATGAGTTTAAAACTATGAGTAGCGCAGTTAGAAATGCTTACAAAGCCCTTGGAGGCGTGGATTACAGCGTAAATGAAAAAAATAGAAAAAGCGCTAGATCGCTTTTTGTAGTAGAGCGTATTAAAAAAGGTGAGATTTTAACGCCACAAAATATCCGCTCAATCCGCCCGAACAACGGACTTCACCCTAAATTTTATGATGAGATTTTAGGAAAAACGGCAAAAAAAGATTTGGAATTCGGACGTCCTTTAAGCTTAGACGATATTGTATAAATTTAATTAAGCAGAGTAAAATTTGGCTGAAGATCAGCCAAATTTAGATAACTATTAAACATATCCTTGATCTATCATAGCGTCAGCAACTTTTCTAAATCCTGCTATATTTGCTCCAAGAACAAGATTTCCTGCGTCGCCAAACTCTACTGAAGTATCGTAGCTTTCGTTAAATATATTTCTCATTATATCATGCAGCTTTTTATCTACCTCTTCAAAGCTCCATTTTTGCATACTTGCGTTTTGAGACATCTCTAAACCGCTAGTAGCAACGCCGCCTGCGTTCGCCGCTTTAGCAGGACCAAATAAAAAGTCTTTTTTGCTAAGCATAAAATCAATAGCATCAAGAGTGCTAGGCATATTCGCACCCTCGCAAACCAAGCGACAACCATTATCATAAAGAGTTTTTATATCCACCAAATGAAGTTCGTTTTGAGTAGCACTAGGGAAAGCAGCGTCGCAAGGTACGCTCCAAACACCGTTTGTACCTTCTTTATATGCTTTCACCGGAGTAAATACCGCATTTTTTCTAAAATCAGTATAGTCGCTAAGACCTTTTCTCTCTACCTCTTTTAAGCGTTTTAAAAGCTGCGTATCGATTCCGTCTTTGTCATAAACAAATCCAGTTGAATCACTCACCGTAATAGGAAGCGCTCCAAATTCATATAGTTTTTCTACCGTATATATAGCAACATTTCCAGCTCCACTAACTGAGCATTTTTTACCCTCTAAAGAGCCGCCCAATTTTTCAAGCATCTCATTTGCAAAATAAACCGAACCATATCCAGTAGCTTCAGTCCTAGCTAAGCTTCCACCCCAACTCAAACCTTTTCCAGTAAGAGCTCCATCAAAGCGGTTTGTTAATTTTTTATATTGACCGAACATATATCCGATCTCGCGACCTCCAACTCCGATATCGCCTGCAGGTACGTCTTTTACGTCGCCTATCAGTTTATAAAGTTCATTCATAAACGATTGACAAAATCTCATAATCTCGCCGTCACTTTTACCTTTTGGATCGAAATTCGCTCCACCTTTTCCACCGCCCATATTAAGCCCGGTAAGTGAATTTTTCAAAATTTGCTCAAAACCAAGAAATTTGATGATATCTAAGCAAACTGATGGATGAAACCTTAAACCGCCTTTATAAGGTCCAAGAGCTGAGTTGAATTCAACACGATAACCAAAATGAGAACACGGCTCGTTCTTATCATTCATATAAGTTACTCTAAACATCGTTGTTCTCTCCGGCATTACGATACGATCTATAATTTTATGTTTTAGATACTTATCTTCTGCGCTAAGAAGAGGCTCAAGACTATGTAAAACTTCAGTCGCGGCTTGTAAAAACGTATTTTGTCCCGGACTTGTTTTTTTGATGTGTTCAAGTGTGTGATTGATATATTCGTGCACTCCCATTTACAGCTCCTATGTTAAAAAATTTGTAATTTATTATATAAAAAAATATTTAAAGCTTCGTTTAACTTTAGAATTTCTACCAATTATTTTTTCGATAATGTTACGATTTTAAACACTATTTGGATTAAATTTGAGATTTCTAGCTTTATTTAAGAATATTTTAAGAGATTTTTTCTCTTTTATACCGATTTTATAGCTTATAAATTTAAGATACCATACGATATCATTAGATTTCACGCCTCTGCTATACGCATAATTATCAAGAATATATTTTGGTATCTTTATATTTTTATTTAAAAAAACTTTAATAATTTTTTTATAACTATTTTTATTTTTTATACAAGTAAATCTACCGAACACAAATGGTAAGCCAGTTCTTTGATGCCAGATCTTACCCATATCGTAAAACTCGTCTTCGCCGCACTTCAAATACTCTATAAGCGCATTATCTCCTATGATAACCTCTCCGTTTAATTTTAAAATTCGACTTAACATATTTGAGCTCATAGACGCAGGATCTAAACTTCTTTTTGTATTTTTACGAACCAAAACCGATTTCACATCTTTCTTCGCACAAATTCCAAAATCAAGCACCTTGTATTTGCTTCGCCTACTTTCTATACTTGAGATAACAGCTGCGTCTATGCGCCTGTAATAGAGATCTTTACATAATTTGCTAGGTACGCCTTTTTTAAATTCGATACTTTTTTTAGCAGCATTTTGTAGAGGATAGGACTTCAAAAACACATGAAACGGAAGTAAATTTAAATAGTCAATTTTACCAAAAACCATATTTTTCCTAATAAAAAGTGTTAAAAACTCTATCTCCAGCGTCACCGAGACCCGGAACTATATATCCTTTTTCATTTAAACCTTTATCGATAGCTGCGGTATAAACCTCAACATCTGGATAAACTTCACTAAATCTATTAAGCCCTTCAGGAGCCGCTAAAATAGATATAAATTTGATCTTTTTAACGCCTTTTTCTTTTAAAAATTTGACCGCATCCATAGCAGTACCGCCTGTAGCAAACATAGGATCTATGATGATAGCAGTGCGCTCAGCGTGGTCTTTTGGAAGTTTTGCATAGTAAAACTCAGCTTTAAGAGTTTTTTCATCTCTTTGAAAACCTAAAAATCCAACGCTAGCATAAGGAAGTAGTTTAAATACGCTATCAAGCATACCAAGAGCAGCTCTTAGGATCGGGCATATCATTATTTTTTCTGCTAATTTTTTTGATTTTGTAGTCGCCATCGGTGTCGTAACTTCGGTATCTTTTAGTTCAAAATCCCTACTCACCTCAAAAAGCATAAGATAAGTTATCTCATCAATCAACATTCTAAACTGAAACGGATCTGTGTTTTTATCTCTTAAAATGGTAAGTTTATGTTCAATAAGAGGATGTGATATTAGCCTGATATTTTGCACTTTTTTTCCTTTATTGCTTTTACTTTTGGGATAAATTATACTGTAAATTTACTTAATTTGACGATCTCAAGCTAAATTTAGCAAATAAATAGCTCAAGAAATTTATACTAAATCATAAAGAAGCCAAGATAACAATTAAAAATTTAAAAAATCTAGTTTATTTTTAAACTATAAAAAGAATTTATAAAAACTAAATTTATCTTAGTAGCTTTACTTTTATGTTTTTGAGTATTTTATCTACATATTTTTAGATCATTTTTGGCGTTGATTTACATCTATAAGGTGTTTTGATTTAGTTTTATTTAAATTTATAATAGTATTTTTACTATATTTTAGCTATATAAAGATTGAAAATAGCTACCTATTTTCAAGATAGCTATTATTAAATTTACTTAATTAAAATAGTTTTTTGAGACTTTCTATATAAGCAGCTTTGTCAAATTTTTTAACCAAAGTTACTCCGTCTTTTACTGCTGCTTCGGCAACTGCTGGAGCTACAGTAAATAAAACTCTAGGATCAAACGGTTTTGGTATGATATAATCTTTGCTAAATTTAACATCCTTTTCACCATAAGCTTCTAAAACGCTACTTGGCACATCTTCTTCTGCTAGTTTTGCTAAAGCGTGGGCTGCTGCTATTTTCATATTTTCAGTGATTTTTGTAGCTCTTACATCTAATGCACCACGAAATATAAAAGGGAATCCTAAAACATTATTTACTTGATTTGGATAGTCGCTTCTTCCAGTTCCCATCATGATATCATCTCTTACTGAGTGAGCTTCTTCAGGCATAATCTCAGGAGTAGGATTTGCCAGAGCAAATATAATAGGATTTGGCGCCATACTAGCAACCATCTCTTTGCTTAGAACTCCAGCTTTTGAAAGACCTAAAAACATATCAGCGCCTTTCATAGCATCTGCTAAAGTTCTAGCTTCAGTATCTATAACAAACTCAACCTTTTCAGGGGTTAAATTTTCTCTTTTATTATGTATAACGCCTTTGCTATCAAGCATCATTATATGTTTTACACCAAGATTTTTATACATTTTAGCGCACGCGATCCCAGCAGCTCCACTTCCGCTAACAACAACTTTTATCTCAGATACTTTTTTGCCAGTAATTTTAAGCGCATTTATAAGTCCTGCAGTCGTAATGATAGCAGTTCCGTGTTGATCATCGTGCATAACTGGTATATTTACGCTTTCTTGAAGTTTTTTCTCTATGTAAAAACATTTTGGAGCGCCTATATCTTCTAAATTTATACCTCCAAAAGTAGGAGCAAGAGCTTTGCAGATCTCAACTATCTTATCTGGATCTTTTTCGTCAAGTTCTATATCAAAAGCATCTACATTTGCAAACTTTTTGAACAAAACAGACTTACCTTCCATAACAGGTTTTCCAGCAACCGCGCCTATATCCCCAAGACCAAGAACAGCTGTACTATCTGTGATAACAGCAACAAGGTTGCCTTTATTTGTATATTTATAAGCTAATTCATTATCGGCTTCTATCTCTTTGCAAGGCTCTGCAACTCCAGGACTATAAGCTACGCTTAAGTCATCTGCAGTTTTGCAAGGTTTTTTAACATTTATTTCTATTTTGCCACCTTCGTGGTAGTCCAAAGCCCTTTGTCTTAAATCCATCTTCACTTCCTTAATTTTATCTTTGATAAATTTTGTAATTGATGGATTATAACTAAATTAGTATGAATTATAATTAAATCCGAATTTAATATATAAAAATTTAAATTTTATGTTACTTTTTGTAATTTTATAAGATATAAGCTGAAAATTTAGGTTAGTAAATTATTCTAATATATATTTAAATTTAGATAATAAATTTGACACTTTTATACATTTGCAAGATTAAATAAAAATTTATAAATTTTCTTTTGAATTTAGTTTTAAAATAAACTCTTTAAAACCTAAATTTAAACTCTCTATATTTTGCTCACCCAAAATTTCTATGAATTTAGAATTCAATTTTTGCATAGATTTTTCTATGCTATCTTTTAATTCCACTCCACTTTTTGTCGCTTTTAAATTTGAAGTTTTTCCTATAAATTCACGCTCAACAAGACCTTTATAAACTAGTTTATCAACGAGTCTTGTTACTGTAGATGGAGACAAACACATTATACTAGCCAACTTACTAGGACTTATACCTTCACTAAGAACTATAGCATGCAACAAATATGCGTGTGATGGTGAAAGCATTGTCGGCATAAAATACTCTTTTGCAATCTCTTCAGAAATTCTCGAAAAGGCTTGAGAGCTAAAAAATAGACAAGCACCGAGATAATTTACCATATTAAAATCCAACTTTTTTTATTTATTTAAATATACGAATATATTAAATTTAGATATCTTTAAAAGCAAAGAAACCAGAAACAAACTTAAATTTAAAATCTAAATTTACATTAGCAAAATATATCTTTAATCTTAAGCTTAATCTAATTTTTCTAAAAGAGCGGCTATTCTAGATTTTAACTCTTTTACGCCTATCACCTCTATAACTTCAAATACACTAGGACTAACTGCGCTACCTGTTATGGCTATACGGATCGGCTGAGCTATATCTTTTAGCTTTTTACCGCGCTTTTCTAAAAATGATATGGTAATATCTTCGCAATCTTTAGCCGTGATATTTTTATCTTCTAAATTATCAGCGTACTCTTTTAAAAGCTCTTTTGATTCAGCATTTATAAATTTAACGACGGCTTTTTCATCGTAAGTTTCAGGCGAGTTTATGATATTTAAAGCTGAGTTTTTAAGCTCTACTAAAGTCTTACTTCTCTCTCTAAGTGAGTTTAAAAGAAGCTCTCCTTTATCAAGCGCTCTAAAATCAATACCGAAAAACTTCATATCATCAGCCAAACGCTCATAAGGTAGAGTTTTTATGTAGTGAGCATTTAGCCAGTCGAGTTTTGTAAGATTATATGTAGAAGCAGACTTGTTTATATCGTGCGGATCGAAGTATTTTAGCATATCACTCATAGAAAAGATCTCATCATCGCCATGACTCCAGCCTAAACGCACAAGGAAATTTAAAAGCGCTTCAGGTAGATAACCCATAGCTTTATACTCCATAACATCAGTCGCTCCGTGTCTTTTAGATAATTTTGAGCCATCGCTTCCGTTTATCATAGCAACGTGAAAAAACTCAGGCAAGTTAAATCCGAGCGCCTTATAAAGTATGATCTGTTTTGGAGTATTGCTAAGATGATCATCTCCTCTTATAACGTGAGTAATCCCCATTAAAGCGTCATCTATCACTACACAAAAATTATAAGTCGGAGTACCATCACTCCTTGCTATGATAAAATCATCAAGTATATCGGCGCAGTTAAATTTAACATCACCTTTTATACCGTCTTTAAACTCTATAGTTCCACTAAGTGGCGCTTTGATACGGATAACTGGTTCTATACCTGCTGGCGGAGTACCAGTAAATTCCCTATATCTACCGTCATATTTTGGGCGCTCTTTTTTAGCTTCTTGCGCAGCTCTTAACTCATCAAGTTCTACTTTACTCATATAACATTTGTATGCTTTGCCTTCATCTAAAAGCTTTTTTATATACTCTTTATAAATATCAAATCTTTTTGATTGGTAAGTTACTTCGCCATCATAATCTAGTCCGCACCAGTTAAATGCTTCTCTTATAGCAATTACTGCTTCTTCAGAGTTTCTTTTTAGATCAGTATCTTCGATACGAAGTACAAATTTACCTCCGTTTTTTCTAGCATAAAGATAGCTATAAAGCGCAGTTCTAAGACCTCCGACGTGTAAAAAACCAGTCGGACTTGGAGCAAATCTAGTTGTAAGCATAACTGTTTTATTCCTAATTTATTAAATTTGGGTATAATTTTAACTCAAATTTGCTTTAATAAAGGTTTTATTTATGAAAAAAATCGTTTTTCTAACTGTTTTTCTACTCAGCATATCCCACGCAGAGTACGTAAATGGTCTAGTTGCTATAGTAGAAAATGAGCCTATAACAGACTATGAAATTCAGCAAGTGATGACTAAGATGAATGTATCTCCAAACGATGCTTTAAGCGTACTTATAAGAGAAAGATTAGAAGATGCGCAGATACGAACTCTTGGGATAAGCGCCGATAATTATGAAGCAGATGAAAAGATAGCAGCATTAGCACAAGCAAACGGCATAGACACAGCCACATTTAAAAACGTTATCGAGTCAAGAGGTATCAGCAACGAAGACTTTAAAAACGATATTAAAACAGGTATTAAAAAAGAAAAACTATACGCTAGAATACTAAATAATCCTAGTCAAAATATAACTCCAGAAAATGCTAGAAGATTTTATGACGCAAACCCAAAAATGTTTGTGCAATTTGAAAAAATATCAGTTACAAGATATCTAACAAACAACAAACAAAGCCTTAATGAGATATCAAAAAGCCCTATGAGCGTACAACCAGGAGTGAGCATAGAAAATGTAGTATTAGAGTCAAAAGAGTTAAATCCACAATTACGATATATACTTTTAAACACAAAAAACGGCTCTTTCACGCCTATATTTCAAACAGCAAATGGATTTGAGATGTTTTATGTATATTCAAAAGAGGGATCTTATCTGCCTGATTTTAATAGTATAGAAAAAGAAGTCGTAACAGCTATGGCAAGTCAAGAACAAGAGATAGCAGTAGCTGATTATTTCAATAAACTAAGAGTAAAAGCAAACATAGAAATCATAAAAAGATAGATAAATTTGGTATCAAATTTGATACCAAATTTAAATTTTAATGCTTAGATAGATAATTCGTATCATAAAGATTGTTTATAAAATCGCTATTATTCATCATATGAAGATGAAAATCTTTTGTGGTTTTAATGCCTTGTATAACCATTTCATCAAGAGCTACTTTCATTTTAGCTATTGCTCTGTTTCTATCTTTATCATAAACGATTAATTTTCCTATCATACTATCATAGTATGGCGGAACACTATATCCCTCATAAATATGACTATCCATACGAACATTTCTGCCTCCAGGAGCTATGTATTTTGTCACTTTTCCTGGATTTGGAGTAAAGCTTTTTGGATCTTCGGCTGTTATACGACACTCTATAGCATGTCCGCTTAGTTTGATCTCATCTTGGCTAAGTAACTTTTCACCTTGAGCGATACGTATCATCCACTCTATAAGATCTAGCCCACTACACATCTCACTCACGCAGTGTTCGACTTGAAGTCTTGTATTCATCTCGATAAAATAAAATTTATTATCTTTTTGATCATACAAAAACTCAAAAGTTCCAGCTCCCGCGTAACCTATAGCTTTTGTAGCTTTTACAGCAGTAGCGTGAAGCTCGGTTCTAGTTTTTTCATCTAAGATCACAGCTGGACTCTCTTCGATGAGTTTTTGATGACGTCTTTGCATAGAACAGTCTCTCTCGCCTATATGCACGACATTTCCATGCTCATCTCCTAAGACTTGAACTTCTATATGGCGTGGATTTGAAATGTATTTTTCCATATACATAGTACCATCACCAAACGCACTCATAGCCTCACTCTCAGCAGACCAAAAACTTTTTTCAAGATCTTCTTCACGCTCAACCACACGCATTCCACGACCGCCACCGCCAGCAGCAGCTTTTACTATAATAGGATATCCGATTTCACGAGCTAATTTTTTTGCCATATCTATATCTTGTATAGCGCCATCACTTCCTGGAACTACTGGAATTCCGGCTCTCATCATAACTTGCTTAGCTTTGCTTTTATCGCTCATTAAAGCCATAGCAGCTACGCTAGGACCTATAAATTTGATATTATGTTTAGAGCAAATTTCAACAAAATTTTGATTTTCACTCAAAAAACCATACCCTGGAAATATGGCGTCAGCTTCGCTAATCTCACATGCTGTGATGATAGCCGGTATATTTAGATAGCTATCACTGCTTCTTGGATTTCCTATACAGATAGAAGCGTCGGCGTACTTTACATAAAGTGCGTCTTTGTCTGCGGTGGAATGAACGACGATAGCTTCTTTTCCCATTTCTTGTATTGTTCTAAGAGCTCTTAAAGCTATTTCTCCACGATTTGCGATGAGAATTCGTTTTATTTCTCTCATATTTTTTCAACCTCGAACAAAGCCATACCAAACTCTACTGGCTGACCGTCTGCTATTAAAGATTTTATAATACGGCAGTCAAACTCGGCTTCTATCTCATTCATAATTTTCATAGCTTCTATAATGCCTATGCAATCGCCTTTTCTTATAGTTTGACCAGGTTTTACGAAAGCTGCGGCTCCAGGACTTGGAGCAACATAAAATGTTCCTACCATAGGAGAATTTATAGTATCTCCACTTAAATTTTGACTGCTAGAACCTTTTTCATTTACCACATTTACGTTTATCGGAGTTGGAGCAGAAACCGGCGGACAAACAACTGGAGCCGGAGCTGCTTCTGGTTCATATTTTTCAAGTTCAATCTCAAATTCTTTATCTTTTATCTTAATTCTATTGATGTTAGTCTCATCAAAGAAAGTCATGAGCTCTTTAATCTCGTCTCTTGTCATAATAATTCTCCTATAAATTATTCAAAATATAGCATTTTAGCAAATTTATGTAAAGATTTGGTACAAATTTAAAAAAAATATCTAATTCAAATTTAATTAAATCAAAATAAAACAATTACAAACAGCCCAAAAATACGTAATTTATAGCTTCTTTACAACATTTAATCTATTTATAATCCCAAACATACTAAGACTTAAAACTACAAGAACGATGCTTAGCAAAAGTGCTTTTTCATTTTCCCCATCATACACAGCATTAAATATAGCCAATGATATAGTGTCGGTTTTTCCTATGATATTTCCACCCAACATTAGCGTTATACCGACTTCTCCAAGTCCTCTAGCAAGAGCTAAAATAAGAGATGATAAAATAGTTCTAAAAATATTTGGAAAAATGATAAAAATCGCTATCTCAAATCTATTTTTTCCAAGACTTTGCGCAGCTTCTATCAGACTTTTTGGAAAACTCTCAAGCGCACTTTGTATAGGTTTGACAAATAACGGAAGACCGGCTAAAAATGCTGCTATGACAAGTGCTTTAAAACTAAAAACTATTTCTAAACTTATAAATTTGCCTATCAAACCGTTTTTGCCAAGCAGATATAACAGCAAAAATCCAGTTGCGATAGGCGGGAAAATAAGAGGAAACATCACCATAACTTCTGCTATAGTTTTCATCTTTCCTCTACGAAATGCCAAAAAATACGTAATCGGAAGTCCGATAAAAATAAACAAAAACATAGATATAAAAAGCGTCTTTGTACTAAGTAAAAAAGGATGGAAAATCCATTCTAAATCATCAAAGCTTAAGCTATTTAAGTCCAAATTTATCAAAAATTTCCTTTGAACGCTCTGTTTTTATCTCATCTAAAAATTTGGTGCAAATTGCACTATTTAAACAAGGAGCTAACTTTGCGGCACTTATGAATACAGGTTCATATAGCGTTTCATCGACGTAAATCACAGAGCCAAACTCGCTTTTTCTAGCTTCGGCTTCGGTAGAGTTGATAAATCCAGCATCAACTTCGCCATTTAGTACGTAAGCTACTACTTGAGGTACTGTTGAAACTGCTAAAGTTTTACCCTCAAGCTCTGTTTGTAAATTTGCGTTTTGGATATATTGCGTTGCTCTTATGCCATATATCGCCTTTTTAGGATCTGGAATAGCAATTTTATTAAAATTTATTATATCTTTAGCATCTTTTATAATATTTCTTTTTGAAGTAACGATTGCTAAAGTTCCTCTTCCTATCCTTTCATAACCTTTGATATCTAGTCCGCTTTTATCCAAAAATGCTTCATCACCGATGATGAGCGCCATACTTCCTTCTTTTGCTTGGATACTGATTTGTTTGATGTTTGCAAATGCGGCTTCCACATTTACTCCGTCATTTTTCAAGTTATCCAACACTTCTAAAATCGGCTTTTTATATCCGGCTCCAGCACCTATCAAAAGTGTTTGGCTATAAGATAGCGTAGCTATTAAAATCAAAAATATAACTTTTCTCATATTTAAAACCTCCTATAAATTGGTGTTTAATTATATAAAATCTATTCTTATATATTTGTAAAATATAAATTTAAAAAAACATATCTTAAAAATTTGATAAACGTTTAAATTCATCTTTATGACAATATGATATAATCCATAAATTTAAATCAGGAGCGATCATGGGTCTAAAAAGCGATAAATGGATACGCGAACAAAGCATAAAAAACCAAATGATAGAGCCGTTTTGCGAAGAGAACATAGGTAAAGGCGTCGTTAGCTATGGACTTTCTAGCTATGGATATGATATAAGAGTTGGTTGCGAGTTTAAAATTTTCACAAATATAGGCGGTACCGTTGTCGATCCAAAGAATTTCGATGAAAAAAACGTCGTGGATTTTGAAGGAGAAATCTGTATAGTGCCGCCAAACTCATTTGCACTTGCAAGAACGGTTGAATACTTCAAAATGCCTCACGATGTTTTAGCGATCTGTCTTGGAAAATCAACATACGCAAGATGTGGGATAATAGTAAATGTCACTCCATTTGAACCCGGATTTAACGGTCACATCACTATAGAAATTTCAAATACAACTCCACTTCCAGCAAAAATTTACGCAAATGAAGGTATCGCTCAAGTACTATTTTTACAAGGCGATGAACCATGTGAAACAAGCTACGCCGACAAAAAAGGTAAATACCAAGATCAAGAAGGAATAACTCTTCCGCGTATATTAAAGTAAGGGATCAAGAATGACTTATAGCAGACAAAGTATAGACGATGATGATATAAAAGCAGTTTGCGAAGCTTTAAAAAGCGATATCATAACTTGTGGTAAGAAAGTAGATGAGTTTGAAAAAGCACTTTGTGATTACACCGGAGCTAAATTTGCCGTAGCGATGAACTCAGCTACTTCTGCTTTGCACGCTGGATATTTAGCGCTTGGACTTGAGAGTGGCGATGAAGTCATCACGACTCCTATCACGTTTGTAGCTACTGCAAACGCAGCTTTGATGTGCGGCGGGGTAGTTAAATTTGCTGATATCTTGCCAAATGGAAATATTGATCCAAAAAGTGTAGAAAAGCTCATAACTCCAAAAACTAAAGTCATAACTCCAGTTGATTTTGGCGGACTTCCAGTAGATATGGAAGCATTAAATTTAATAGCTCAAAAACATAGTCTTAAGATACTAGATGATGCTTCTCACGCTCTTGGAAGTAGCATAAATGGTAAAAAAGTGGGAACATTTGCAGACGCTAGCGTATTTAGTTTTCATGCTATCAAACCTATTACCACGCTTGAGGGCGGCGCACTTTTAACGAACGATGAAGAGATCGCCACTAAAGCTAGACTATTACGCTCTCACGGAATTATCAAAAAAGCAGCTTGGAACTCAGATATGATAACTCTTGGCTACAACTACCGTTTAAGCGATGTCGCGTGCGCACTAGGAACTTCACAAATGAAAAAGCTGGATATTTTTATAGCAAAACGTGATGAGATAGCCAAATTTTACGATCAAGCATTTGAAAAAAGTCCGTATCTAAGCACTATAAAAATACCAAAAGACGTAAAAAGCTCTCATCATCTCTATCCGATCTTACTTTTTAGAGATTTTTGGTGCGATAAACAAAATATTTACGAAGAGCTTCACGCAAAAGGTATCGGCGTACAAGTGCATTACAAACCAACTTATCAATTTAGCTTTTACAAAAATCTTTACTCAGAAATAAGCTTGCCAAATGCGGAGGATTTTTACAGAGCTGAGCTAAGCTTGCCTTGTCATCAACTAATGAGCATAGAAGACGCAAAATTCGTGGTAGAGCAATTAAATGAAACGTTAGCTAAGTATAAAGGGTGTAAGTTTTGATTTGAGATTTTACAATGGTAAATTTATTTAAATTCGCCATTGTAAATTTAAATAATAATTTAAATAAATTTAGATCTCAAAGCACCTTTGCTATAAGCTCGATAGGATTTTCACATCTCATATCTGAACTATGCAGATGAAGTGCGTTATTTAGCTGCATTTTACAAGCGCTACACTCTGCACTAACGCAATAAGCTTTAGTCGCGCTTATCGTTTCTGCTCTACTAAGTCCTGCGGCGCGACTAAGATGATACTTTTCACTTTGCATAGTAACACCGCCAAATCCACAACAACTAGTAGTGTCGCTCATCTCTTTGATGTTATAAACTTTACTTAGCAAGGCTCTTGGTTCTTTAAAAACTCCTTGCATTTTTTTAGCGTGACAAGGATCGTGATAAGTGATAGTCTGTTTATCTAAATTTACTCCTGTTTTTGCAAGAATTTCGCCTAAATTTGTATATTTTTCAAAATACTCAGTAGCTAAAAATATCTTTTTACTCACGTTTTTAGCCCTCTTGCACCACTCTTCATCATTTGCGAAAAAATGCTCGTAATCAACCTTTATCATTGCGCTACAGGTAGCTTCAGGAATGATGATCGCATCTACTTTTTCAAGTATCTTTTCAAAATACGTGATATTTTTTTTAGCCAAAACCTCAACCGTGTTAAAATCCCCAGTAAAATACGCCGGAGCAGCGCAACAACTTTGATCTTTCATCAAATGAGCATTTAAATTTAGCACTTTACAAATTTTCAATAACCCCTCGCCGATACCAGTATATGCATAGTTTCCCATACAACCTATAAAAATTCCGACGGTTTTTTCACCGCTGTTATCTATAAACTCAAGATGAGAATTTAAAAAACTCTTCTTACTAGCAGTCGGCAAAAGACGCTCTTTTTTAACCATAGGCAAACTCATTCTAGGGCGCATTTCGCCGTTATTTACTTTAAAAGCGCAACTTTGGAAAACATAGCCAAGACTAGCGCAAATATCCATAACTTTTCTATGTCTTAAAAGCCAAAAAAACAGTCTTTTGTACCATGCTATTCCAAATTTCAGAGCGATATCTCGCCTTACATTTTCGATCATAGTATCAGTTGCAAGGCTGCTAGGACATTCACTCACGCAATTAGTGCATAAAAAACAGCTTTCAAATATATCTTTTGCATTTTTATCTAATTCAAGCTCCCCTCTATTATAAGCTCCAAGAAGATCTAAAAAACCGCGAGGACTTCTAACTTCATCACCGCTGATCTTGAAAATAGTACAGTTTGGCTTACATTTACCACACTTAACGCATGCATCTGAAATGGTATTAAAATTATACTTTTGCATCTAACTTCTCTGTTTTTTTGTGCTTGCTTTAACGGCTTCAAAAAAAGCATTTCTTATGGCGTATTTTTCAAGCTTCGCTACGCCTTCTATCGTAGTGCCCCCCGGACTGCAAACTGCTTCTTTGATCAGAGCTGGATGCGAGTTTGCTAAAAGTTTGCTAAAACCATCAAAAAGTCCGCTCACAAGAGAATTCGCATCATCTTTTTTAAGCCCTTCTAAAACTCCAGCGTTACTCAAAGCTTCAGCAACGATAGCAAGATATGCAGGCGCGCAACCAGCAAGCACGCTAGCAGCGTCTAACTCGTTTTTAGTTTCAAGCTTTACTGAGCTACCAAATCCATTTAAAATTTGAGTTATCAAAAACGCATCTCCATCGCTCATAAATGGAGTTATACTAGAACCGTGCTTAGCTGCGATATTTGGCAAGCAAATAGCGTAATTTTTGGATTTTATAGAGCTTTTTAATGCTTCAAGACCGGTTCTTGCTAATACGCTTATGCAGACTTTCGCATCTCCTTTTAGCAGATTTGATACATTTTGCAAAGCGTATGGTTTTACTGCAAGTATTATATTTTTACCCTCTATGTCGTAACTATCACCATAAATTTCAAGCCCAAATCCAGCTTCTTTTAAATTTAAAAGCTTTGTTTTGTCTCTACATACTATAACAACATCAAAACCGCTATTTTTCAGCCCATAAGCCATAGCAGTTCCCATATTTCCGCTACCTAAAATATATATTTTCATTTTACAACCTGTTTTAAAACTGAAATATCACTAAATTTAGAAAAATCACTATCTGTTTTAGCTAACCTTGTTATCTCTTCTAAACTATGTTTATTATGATCAAAAGCCACTATATAAATCTCATCGCCACTTTTTAAGAAGCGATTTTCACCCTTAGGCTCATATCTTGTAGCACCGATCGTAATGATAACGTCTTTTTTGTATCCATTTTGTTTTAAAATTTCACCTAAATCCTCAAGCACAGCAAAATCTTTTTGTGTATTAAAAACTCTTTTCATCCAGTCCAATAATTTTTCATAAAAGTAGCTATAACCACTTAGTTTAGCACACTCTCCATATCTGAAAAATCCATCTTCACTACGCAAAAAAGATACTAAAGAGTAGCGCTCGCAGACTCCTGTTTTATCAAATTTATCTATAATTATCTCATTTCCAAAGCCTTTTGAACCGCTTGAAAAGTTTTTCTTTTGAGATATTTTTGTAGCATTTTTGTCGTTTCTTACAGAAGCGTCGTTAAAAGCCATAAATGTGAGCGGTTTTATAGTTTTTACACTGCTATTTTCGTACTTTACCTCGCATCTAAGAGCTATTTCTGGTTCTGCTTGAACATTTAGACTAGAATCATTTGGAAGTACTAAATTTACATTATCAAAACAGTAATTTTTAAGATAGTTGGAGGATTTTGGACTATAAAAAGGGAAAATACCTTTTGGAGCGCACTCTTCTTCTGTTTTAATATCTACAAAATCCTTAAACTCGCCTGCTTGCTCTAAATGCAAAGCAAAATTTCCAGCTATTCCAAAACCTAAAAAATCTCTCATTGTCTTCCCTAAATTTAAAATTACACAGTCTTTGAAAAGCTATTTTTTACGCCTTTAAATTTAACCATATACTCATCAAAACACATAGCAATATTTCTTATAAGCAGCGTTCCAGTTTCGTTTATTTTTATCTTATCATCTGAAATTTCAACAAACTCTTTTAACTCTTCAAGATCTTTCAGCTCATTTTTGAAATGTTCAAAGAATTTAATATTAAATTTAGACTCAATCTTTTTTATATCAAGTGCGAAATTTGCCATCAAATCCATTATAACGGCTTTTCTAAGCTTATCTTCGTTATTTAACAAAACTCCTTTTGAGTTTGGAAGCTTGTTGTCGTCTATAGCTTTTTCGTAAGAAGTCATATCTTTATAATTTTGCGCGTAATAATCATCGCCCTCACCTATGCTAGTCAAACCTATACCGATGAGATCTGCTCCGCCTTTGGTCGTATATCCTTGAAAATTTCTATGCAAACTACCGTTTTCTAAAGCCTTAAACAGCTCATCGCCAGGTTTTGCGTAATGATCCATACCTATCATTTTATATCCGTTTGAAGTTAGAAATTCCATCGTATATTTTAAAATTTCCAGCTTGATTTTTGGATTTGGAAGAGTAGCTTCGTCAAATTTTCTCATACTTTTTTTGATCCACGGCACATGAGCATAGTTAAATACCGCAAACCTATCTGGATTTAGACTAACACCAAGTTCTAAAGTCTTCTTAAAACTCTCTAAACTCTGGTAAGGAAGCCCATAAATCAAATCAGTATTTATACTAATAATGCCTTTAGATCTTGCCATATCTACAGCATTTTTAGTCATTTCAAAAGGCTGAATTCTATGGATCTCTTTTTGGACTTTTTCATCGAAATCTTGCACGCCAAAACTCACTCTGTTAAATCCATGTCCTACTAAAACATCAAGTTGATCTTCATTTAAAAAGCGCGGATCTATCTCACAGCTTATCTCAGCATCATCACTCCAGTTCTTAAAATATTTTTTTATCTGTTTTATAAGTCTGTCAAGCTCATCTGCACTATAAAAAGTCGGCGTTCCTCCACCAAAATGCATCTGAGTTACTTGACGCTTAGTATCTAAAACTTCGCTTAGTATCTCCAGCTCTTTACTTAGATAATCAAGATATCTGCTCATTTTATCGCTTTTACTTGTATAAATTACATTACAGCCACAAAAATAACAGGCTGAGCGACAAAACGGAAGATGAAAATACAAAGATAATTTTCTATCTTTATCACCGTTTTTTAGACGTTTAATATACTCATCATAGTTAAAATCATCGCTAAACTCAAGTGCTGTTGGATAGCTAGTATATCTAGGTCCGGGCTTTGAATACTTCACAAATGCTTCAAAATCTACCATCAATTTTCCTTACTTTGAATCAAACTTTGCATATCTACAAATAAATTTGGATGCTCTTTTTTAATCTTTTTCACAACTCTATCTAAATTTGGCTCTTTTTTAAATTTAGACTTTTTTATCTCATCTATAGCCACGCTCCAAACATCACCAAAATCAACAGGAATATGCTGCCAAATAGATTTTTCTAGTTTTAGCTCGAAATTCTCTTTTTGTGCGTTTTTCAGTGCATTAATGATAGCCTCAAAAAGTCCTGCAGGCACAAGAGCGCAAGGAGTATCTCCGCTCATACCAAACCAAGGAACGGACAAATTTAACTTACCATTTTTGATAATCAGCTTCATCTCGTTATCGCTTATCTGTTCTAGCTCAAAAATCGTTCTTTTTCTTTTTGAGATACCAAGAGAGTTGCTTATACTATCTAAGCGCTCATTATTCATATCTTTTCCTATCACACCAAACCATCACGCCTTTTTGAGCGTGCAAACGGTTTTCTGCCTCGCTAAAAACCTCATCTGCGTGAGCTTCAAAAACATCTTCGCTAACTTCATAACCGCGGTACGCCGGCAAACAGTGTAAAAACTTAGCATTTTTAGCTGCTAAGCTCATCATTTCATCATCAACGCAGTATCCTGTAAATTCCTTAATGCGTTTTTCTTTTTCGTCTTCTTGTCCCATAGAGATCCAAGTATCGGTCGTAACGACGTCTGCACCGCTAATCGCAACTTTAGGATCATTTGTAATGATCAAATTTGCTCCACTTATTTTAGAGTTTTGTTTTGCGATATCTAAAACCCACTGCGGCACTTCATAGCCTTTTGGAGTAGCAACTCTAAGCTCAAAACCAAGCTTAGACGCAGCCATTAGCCATGAGTTGGTCATATTATTTCCATCGCCGATGTAAGCTACTTTCATAGTAGCTAAATTTAATCCAAGCTCACTTAAAGTAAGCAGATCAGCCATAAGCTGAACAGGATGAAAATCATCACTAAGACCGTTTATAACAGGCACACCACTAAATTTAGCAAGCTCGACTAAGTCGCTTTGTTTATAAACTCTAGCCATTATCATATCCACCATTTTTCCAAGAACTCTAGCAGTATCTTTGACAGGTTCGCCACGCCCTAGCTGGATATCACGACTACTTAAAAACAGACCTTTGCCGCCTAACTGATGAATACCAACTTCAAAGCTGACTCTTGTCCTAGTCGAACTTTTTTCAAATATCATTGCTAAAGTTTGGTCTTTCAAATATGAAATATAATTTTTACTTTTCGCCTCTTTTTTAATCTCTGCGGCTAAATTTAAAATATCTAAAATCTCATCTTTACTAAAGTCGTTAAGAGTTAAAAAATGTCTCATGTATTTCCTTTTAATATGCTGTTTTTAAGATTTTAGCTACTTCTTTTGCGTGATAACTTATGATAAGGTCGGCTCCTGCGCGCTTAAATCCGACCATAGTTTCCATCATCACGCGCTCATAGTCGATGACTCCTGCTTTTGCTCCGGCTTTTAGCAGTGCGTACTCACCACTAACATTATAAACGCAAAGAGGAAGAAGAGTTCTTTCTTTTATATCTCTAATAATATCAAGATAAGCTAAAGCTGGTTTTACCATCAAAATATCTGCGCCTTGTGCTTCGTCCTCTAGGCTTTCATTTATCGCTTCAAAGCGGTTTGCGCAGTCCATTTGGTAGCTTCTTCTATCTCCAAAGCTTGGCGCACTCTGAGCTACATCGCGAAACGGTCCGTAATACGCAGAGGCAAATTTAGTAGAATACGCCATAATCGGTAAATTTTCGTATCCGTTTTCATCAAGAGCGTTTCTTAAAGTTTCTATGATGCCATCCATCATACCACTTGGAGCTATCATATCTGCGCCCGCTCTTGCATGCACTAAAGCTTGTTTAGCTGAGATCTCAAGAGTAGAATCATTATCAACTGTTTTATGAACATGATCAAGTATGCCACAATGCCCGTGATCTGTGTATTCGCAAAAGCAAAGATCAGTTATCACCACAAGCTCCGGGAATTTAGCTTTTATAGCTCTTAGAGATCTTGCGATCAGTCCATCATCGCTCAAAGCGTCGCTTCCTATGCTGTCTTTTAAATTTGGAATACCAAATAAAAGTATCGATTTTATACCTAAACTTATAATTTCTTCGCACTCTTTTAAAATTTCATCAAGACTTAGTTGAAATACTCCTGGCATCGAGCTTATCTCTTTTTTCACGCCGTTTCCTTCAACTACGAAAAGCGGATAGATAAAGTCTTCAACACAAATTTTATTTTCTCTAACCATATCACGAATGGACGGATTTATCCTAAGTCTTCTAAATCTCGCAAACATAATATAACTCCTAGTTTTTGGCAATTATATCTAAATTAATGTTAATTAAAAATTATCTATTTTTCATAAATTTAAATATTTTTGATAAACTTTACTCCAAAAGGAAAACAATTATGGAAATAATAAAATCAAATATAGCAAACCTGCCTAGCCGATTTGGCAAATTTAAAATAAAATCATATAAAGAAGGCTGTTGTAAAGAGCATCTTGTCGTATTTTCTCCAAATTTAGATGTAAGCAAACCAGTAAATGTAAGAATCCACTCAGAATGCTTAACTGGGGACGCGATTGGCAGCTTAAAATGCGACTGCCGCGACCAACTAGAAGCTAGTTTAAAATACATAAATAAACATGGTGGAATGGTAATTTACTTGCGTCAAGAAGGGCGAAATATAGGGCTTTTAAATAAAGTAAATGCGTACGCTTTACAAGATAACGGACTTGATACCATAGAAGCAAATCACCAACTAGGTTTTAAAGCCGATGAGAGAACTTACGAGATAGTCGATTTCATACTAAAAGATTTTGATATAAAAAGCATAAATTTACTCACAAACAATCCACTAAAACTTTCAAGTCTAACTTGCGTAAATATAGAAAAAAGAATACCTATAGAGATAGAATCTAATGAATTTAACAAAGATTATCTAAAGGTAAAAAAAGAGCAAATGGGGCATATGTTAGATGAATTTACCAGATAATTTTTGGAGCAAAGTAAGCGAATTTGAGGTTATTTTAAAACAATTTAATAAAATACATAGTCTTACGAATTACAGTGATATAAAACCAGTTGTAGAAGATAGCATAAAACCGCTTGAGTTTTTGGATTTTAATCCAAAAATAGTAATTGATGTAGGTAGCGGGGCTGGATTTCCAGCTATTTTTTTAAGCTTGATTTTAAACTCCAGCGAGTTTCATCTCTACGAACCAATCGCTAAAAAATCAAGCTTTTTATCGTACGTATGTGCAGCTTTAAATTTAAAAAACATAACCGTTCATTCCTCCAAAATAGAATCCTGCCAAAAACTAAAAGCTGATCTTATAACTTCAAGAGCACTTAGCAAAGCTCTATTTCTTATAGAAATTTGCAGCGGATTTTACGACGAAAATACAACATTTTTACTATACAAAGGGGACGGAGCCAAAGAAGAGATATCAAATTTAAAATGCAAAAATAGTATAATAAGCTCCGGAAAAAGAAATTATCTATTTTTAAAAGGTGTCACATGCTAGGAAAAATCATAATATTTGCTCTAATCATAGCCGCAATATACTTTTTTATACTATCTAAATTTAGAAAAAATAAGCCTTCAAACAGTAGCGAAAACTTCGTTGAATGTGATAAATGCAAGACATTTGTAAGCATAAATGAAACCGTGTTAAAAAACGGGAAATATATTTGCAAGGAGTGCTTAAAATGATAGTTTTTGGTAGTGAGTTTGTACCTTATGATGAGGTTATTTTAGAGGATTTTAGCGGTTATAGTTTGCAAAAAAAACCTGATTTTTTAAGAGTAAAATCAAAAAAAGAGGCTATTTTTGCCAACGCTAACGGAGTTAAATTTATAGTTTGCGATAATTTAAATTTTGCAAGACAGTTACAAGCACTAGCAAATGACTATATATTTGATTCTAAAATAGCAGTTTTGATATGTGACGACTTTGAATTAGAAGCCGCTATAGACGCTAGAATCGATGCTAGTATATATAAAAGTGCGACAAGAGGATTTTGATGGAGCTTTTAAAAACTGTTAGTTTAATGGTTATTTTAATGTTGCTATTTGTAAGCGTAGGCGCATATATAGGTGGTTTGAATGGAATGGTCATAGCATTTTTAATAGCCTTAGGACTTAATTTTTTTAGCTATTTTTATAGCGATAAACTTATACTAAAACATTACAACGCTCAGCTTGTAGAGCATTCAAATACAATTTATAAGATAGTAAGCGAGTTATGCAAAAAGGCAAATATTCCTATACCAAAAGTATATGTTATCCCAGATAACACTCCAAATGCATTTGCTACTGGAAGGAATTGGGATAATTCAGCCATAGCTTTAACAAACGGACTTTTAAATTTACTTGATGAAAATGAGATAAAAGCGGTAATCGCTCATGAATTAGGTCATATAAGGCATTATGATATACTTACTGGATCTATAGCGGCCATTTTCGCCGGAGCTATAGCGATTTTAGCAAATTTTGCTCATTTTGGAGCTGGGATAAATAAAAACGCAAACAGAGGAAACATACTTATAGTAATAATTCTAGCTGTAATTATGCCATTAGCCGCAACGATAATACAAATGAGTATATCTCGCTCAAGAGAGTTTGAAGCAGATAGATTTTCAGCGAATTTAACAGATCCTATTTATCTTGTAAATGCTCTTTCAAAGCTAGAAGGTTACGCCTCAAAAAGTGTATTAAAAAATGCAGATGAGCAAACAGCACATATGTTTATCATAAATCCGTTTAGTTCTGTAAAAAGCGGTATTTCAAATTTATTCCGCACTCATCCATCTACAAAACAGAGGATAGATAGGCTTTTAAATTTAAAAGAACACTCAAAAAGCGCGGCTTATAAATATTTCAATAGTTAAGCTCAAAAATCAAACAACAACTCTTTTAATCTTTGAGCTTAACTTAACTAAAATATCATAACTTATCGTATCAAAAAACTTAGCCCATACTCTAGCATCGTCAAAAACGCATATCTGATCACCAAAGTCAGCGCAACTAAAGCTATCCATAGACATTTTGCCAAGTATTTTTTCACCGTTTGCTAAGTGCAGATCGCCTTTGCCATTATATCTTAAAAGTCCATCTCCATATCCTAAATCATACGTGGCTATATTTATATCTTTTTTAGCCGTGAAAACTCCACCATAACCTACACTTTGACCTGTTTTTAATACTCTTTTGCTGATTCTATCTGCCCAAAGACTCAAAACTCTTTTTAAATTTAAACTCTCATCAAACTGCGAATAACCAAACTGAACTATACCAGCGCGTACAAACTCGTCTTCAAAACCGTTTGTTCTTTCGATAGCAGCTGAATTATGCGAGTGAAACATAGGTTTATCAACACCGCTTTCTTTAAATAACGACCTAAGTTTGATCTTGGCTTTTAAAAAATTATCTTTTTGCACATAGTAGTCTCCACTCATCTCATCGCTACTTCTAAAATGTGTATAAGCGCCACATATCTTTATAGAACGGTTTTTTGCTATATCAAAAGCAGTCTTGATCTCACTGATGCTAATACCGTTTCTATGCATCATAGTGTCTATAGCAAGATGAACTCTAACTCCGCTTTTTATGACCTCTAAACCGCTAAGATCGTTTATAGCATAGATAAACTCGTCATTCTCCTTGCCATTTGGTATATGAGATAAAATGATAATATTTTTAAAAAAGGAGGATATTTCTATAGCTTCGTCTATGCTTTTTACGCAAGCCCATTTTATACCAAAATCACTTGCTATACCAGCCATCAAAACAGCTCCGTGTCCATAAGCGTCATCTTTCAAAACCGCTATAATGCGTTCTTTTGATCCTATCTTATTTGAAATTTGAGTTAAATTATGGATATAAGCTGTTTTGCTCAAAACTATCTTAGACACTGAAATTTACGCCAAATCTTTTATAAACATAAGGAAGTATTTTTCTTAAAGAGTAGTCGTATGAGTAGAACTTAGCGTAAAGCTCTTTTAAACTCTTATCTTTGCAAGCGTCAAAATCAAAAACATTTGTATTGCCTTTTTTTGGTACGTTTGCATCTAAAACTTCAAAAAAACCATCTCTAGCTTTTAGAAGCTCTTCTATTTGAGATTTTATAAACTCTTTTTCCTCTTCTGTGACATCTGTATTTTGCATAATTTTTCCTTATTATTGCTCTATTAAGATTTTCATCTTGCCGCCATCTAGTTTAACATAAAGAGTTTTAACGCCATCAAATTTATAAGCTGAAGCGCGATATTTTTCCATAAAACTAACCCTAAAAATATTCTCATCGCCGATCGTAGGATATGGAGTTATACTAAATTGAGTAAATTGTATAAATTTGCTCTCTTTTCTAGAAAAAATACTTTTTTTCATCTCTTTAAATTTATCAAAACCTACTCCGTCGTATCTTTTAAATTTATTATCATAAAAGCTAAGATATTTATCGATATCGCTATTTGTCCAAGCCTCTTTCCATTTAAATAACTCTGCAAAGATAAGAGCTATATCCTCGTTTTTAGCTTCTAAAACACCACTTTCATTTATCAAAACCATACCGCCGTTATCTTTTAAAATACTTTCTAAATTTAACAGCAAGTCATTTGGCATGACGACACAGCCTTTTGTTTTATATACGTCTTCTCTGATATTTCCATTTAAAGGAAATCCATGTATCCAGATACCTCCACCAGTTCTATCTCGTAACTTGTCAAAAAGATTTGGATATGAAAGATTAAAAGCGACTGGTCCATAGTAAGTATCCTCAGGCACAAAACGTCTTGTTATCTCATATACTCCAATAGGAGTTTTTAAATCCCCTTCTAAAAGCTTATCACCCATAAGACCAGTTAGAACCTTATGCTCTGCTTTAGAATCTAACTTTCCGTCTTTATACTCCTTTAAATAGAAGTTTTTCGCCTGTTTATCCACAACTACGATAAATATATCGCTATCGTAATACCCATATTTTAAATCCATTTGACTTAAATGTTTTTGCCAGTAATCTTTACTTTGCAAATTTGCCTCTATGGCTTTTTGTACCGCTTCGATACCACTTTCTAAATAGATTTTTTCAAGATCTTTTGAATACAAAAAGCTCAAAAAGCTCAAAACAAAAAATAGAAACTTTTTCAATGCCTTAACCCTTAATTTTTAGTATTTTTAAGGCGTTATTATAGCCTAAGATTTTTAAATTTTCAGTTATCTTTTATCAAAATTGCTATACAATCTTTGTTACATTAAACCATAAAGGATCTACAGTGTTTAAATTTACTCTTTCATGCGCTTTACTAGGTTCGCTATGTTTAGCCGCAAACATCGATATAGAGTCTCCTTTTGTAAAGGCTACGCCTCCAAATGCTAAAACTAGCGCTGCGTTTATGACTATCAAAAATAACACAAACAAAGACGTATCTTTAGTATCTGGAAGCAGTAACGCAAGCAAGGTTTTTGAAATTCATACCCATTTAAACGAAAACGGTATGAAAAAAATGGTTAGAATTCCACAAATAGACATCCCTGCAAACAGCAGCGTTGAGCTAAAACCGGGCGGACTTCACATAATGCTAATTGATATAAATAAGCCTTTAGAAATCACAGATAAAGTCGATTTAACTCTTGAGTTTAGCGACTCTAGTAAAATAGACCTAAAAAATGTAGAGGTCAAAAAACTAGCACCTATGATGAAGCATTAAGGGTATTTTAAGTTGCTATTACAAAATTTAGCCCTAAATTAGGGCTTTTACTTTAAATTAATAATCATTGAGGATAATTTTGTTAGAAAGTAAAATTGATATAGATATTTTAGTCAAAAAAATAGCTTCTGGAAATATACCGAAGTTGAACCATGATGAGCTTTTGGGACTTAGGAACGCATTTTACGACTTTGTTTTAAATAAAAACGATCTGCCTCCAAAAGAGTATCTTTGGCTTATAAAAGTTTTTGAAGGTTCAAATTTAGAAGATAAAAAAGAATTTAAAAACTATATAAAAACAGCCGACAACTACCTTGATTCTTGTGATGATATAAATCAAAAACTTCTATTAATACATTTAAAAACAACTTGCTTAATACTAAATTCTAAGACAAAAGAGGCTATGGAATACTATATACTGAGCTTTGCATTGCTTAATTGCTCTGAGATTCCAAATCTAGCCAACTATCTTGAGTTTTTTGAAAAATACTGTAAAGATATTAGTTTTGAGTTATATTATAATGTATGCAAAAAGCTTTTTGATCCCGATTACTATCTAAATCTTGATAATGCTCAACAAAGAAATATTTTAAATAATAATCTTATAATATTTTGGAAATTTACAAATGTATTTGTTAATAGGCAAATTATAAAAATATATGATCTTATGCTAAAAATTTTTAACTATTTTGTCCAAAATGATAAATATGAAAAAGCTATGCATATAACACTTAGTATGATACATTTTTATTCAAATACCAACCAAGGCGGCGGAAATATACAAAATGATATCATAGTTCCTATTGAAGCTATGTATCAAAGATTTTTAAATCATGTAAATATACCAACATATCATACAAAAAGACATACTAAAAAACGTATAGGATTTTTAAAAGATCGTATAGTTGCAAACTCGCCGTATAAAGTTGAATATTCGCTTATAAAAGCACTTATGCAAAATGAGGATTTTAGAAAAAAATATCAAATTTATATATACTCGTTTTCGACGACCGAAAAAGCTTTGGACGATGATTATACAGTTCAAGAACTTTTAAATTTAGGGGTGAAAGTCGAAGCTCCTTCTTTTGAACAGTTTAGAACTCAAGGATTTTACTATTCATATTTGGAAAAATCACTTTTGATTAGAGATAAGATAATAAGAGATGAAATAGATATTTTGATAGATTTTACTGGGAGTAATCCTTTAGCTGAGTTTTTATTTGTCACAAGATCTGCTAAAAAACAAATATACTGGTCACATGGAAATACAGAATACAATATCAAATCGATCGATTTAAAAGTCAGTCACTTTCAGCCTACTAGCGAATATAAAATTATAAGCGTACCTATGGATAATAAATTCTATAACCCTCCTATCGACCAGCAATTGATCATAAACGAACGAAGCAAATACCCAAAAGACGCTTTCATTGTAGGCGTAATTAGCAGATTAGTAAAAATAGATGATGATCGTTATCTTCGCTCAATAAGTGAAATTTTAAAACAAAATCCAAAAGCTATATATTTAGCTTGCGGAGACGGCGGAAATATCAATCGAATAAAAGCAAAATTAGATGAATTTGGAGTTTTAGATAGATTCTACTTCACAGGAATGATAAATCCGCATATTTATGGTTATATCATAGATCTTTGGCTAAATACATTTCCGCCTCACGTTCAAGGCGAGAGTGCAAATGAGTATATGTCAAAAGGTGGTGCTATATTAGGATATTATGAGCCACAAATTTTTGATATAGATGACGAAAATATTAAAAAAATCAAATATGATAGCTCAAAACTACTGGTATATATAGAAAACATAGAGAATTTTAACAAACAAACCAAAGGATATGATGAGTTTATCTCTGATCCGTATTATATAATTTTAAACGATAAGCCTATAACAGATAGCGTTTTAAAAGCAAAATCTATAATAGGTGATAAATCAGTATACGATGTTAGAGTGCGTATTGAAGATGGAAAAATAATAGGATATGATGGTAAATTTTTTATATATAAGTCATTTTTCAAAGAAAATGCTTGGTATGAGAGGGATTATGAGATATGTACTTGGATATTGCAAAATAAAGATATTTGTCTCATAAATGAAAATGACCATATATATGGCTATTTTACAGCATTTAATATGGATGAATACATAAAAAAAGCAACTATGCTAATAAAAAACCACAAAATAAGAGCTCAGTTAAAAAAATTCAATTCGGCTTATCTAAATGCTTGTAAAGAGATTACTAGTAAAAATATACTTAAGGATTTTGAGAATATAATATGCAAAAAATAACCATACCAGATCATTATAATTACATAGCTCTATTTTTAACACTGTCTTGTAACTTAAAGTGTCCGTACTGTATAAATTTAAATGAAAATGGAGCCAGTAGAAAAAGTGTTACTAGAGGAGTTATAAAGCCAGATATTTGGCTAAATTTCATAAATCGTTTAGATATCAAAAGCGATGATTTGCCACTTACTCTTCAAGGCGGTGAACCAACTTTGTATCCATACTTCTACGAACTTGTAAATGGCATAGATGATAAATTTAAACTAGACCTGCTTACAAACTTTATGTTTGATGAAGATGAATTTATAAGACGTATAAATCCTTCAAAATTTACACGCAATGCGAAATATGCTGCCATAAGAGTAAGCTATCACCCAAATCAAAATGACATAAATACGCTTATAAAAAAACATGATAAGATGAAAGATGCCGGATTTTACGTAGGAATTTATTCTGTTTTAACTCCTCAAAATAAATCTCATATAGAAGAAATCATGAAAAAATGCAAAGATTTAGGAATTGATTTTAGAGTTAAAGAATATCTTGGGTTTGATGGAAAAAAATGGCACGGAAGCTATAAATTTCCAGAAGCTATAAGTGGAAAAGTTAATAAATACTGTGATTGCAAAACAACAGAATTGCTAATCAGTCCTGCAGGTTTAGTGTATCGCTGCCACTCAGATCTCTATGAAAAAAGAGCCGAAGTAGCAGATATCAGTGATCCAAACTATAAATTTGAAGATATTTACCGACCTTGCATAGTTTATGGACACTGCAATCCATGTGATATAAAAGTAAAAACAAATAGATTTCAGAATTTTGGTCATACATCTGTTGAGATAAAAAATATTAGAGACTTGAACGAGAAAGAGCAGATTTTACTAGAAAATAGCGATTTTAAAGGAGCTTTAAATTTATGAAATTTAGTCTCGACGCACACAAACTACACCACCATTTAGATAGAGTTTTAGAATTTAAACAAACCGGAGATTGTGCACCTATCTATATGGAAGTAAGTCCGTGCGGATCATGCAATCACAGATGTCTGTTTTGTGCGTATGATTATATAGCCTATCCAAATAGAAAACTCGATACTGATAATTTTATCAAATTTACTACAGAAGTAGCAAAAGCCGGGCTAAAATCTATGCTATTTGCAGGTGAAGGTGAACCTTTGATACATAATGATATAGATAAAATGGTGGCTCACGCAAAACAATGCGGTATCGACTGCGGAATGTTTAGTAACGCAGCGCTTTTAAAAGCCGATCTTGCTAAAAAGTTACTCCCGAATTTAACTTTTTTACGATTCTCATTTAATGCCGGAGATAATCAAACTTACTCTAAAATTCACACTCCACACAAAAAAACAAGTGATTTTGAAAAAGTAGTAGAAAATATCAAATTTGCGAATGATTATAGAAAAGAGCAGAACTTAAAAGTAGATCTTGGGTCTCAGTTTGTACTTTTACCGGAAAATAAAAACTCTCTTATCAATGCAGTAAAAACTATGAAAGAGTGTGGTGTAGATTATATTAGCATAAAACCGTTTGTGCTACAAAATGAAAATCAACTATATAAAAATAATTCTAAATTTGAAATAGATCAGCTTGAAACAATGATAAGTGAAGCTAAGAACTATGAAGACGATGATTTTAAAGTTATTTTCAGACAAAATGCTTTTTCTAAATACGGTCAAAGAGACTACTCTCATTGCTATGGATGCAGCTTTATAACTGTGTTAAACTCAGCTGGAGATTTGGCTAGCTGCTTGCCATATTGGGATAAAAAAGAGTTTGTTTATGGCAATATAAATGAACAAAGTTTTGGAGAGATATGGGGGGGGGGTAGACGTAAACGAGTAAAAGAACTGTTAGAAAATGAAATAAAAACAAAAAATTGCCCGCCAAACTGTAGGCCAAATGCTATAAATGAGTTTTTAAATGAGATTTTAAATCCTGATGTAAAACACATAAATTTCATATAGTTCTATAGCCTAACGGGCTAGGAGAGATATATGAAAGATAAATTTAGAATTGATTCACATAAACTAATTTTTCACCCTAAAAGAGTATCTAATTTTTTAGATGCATTAGGAAACTGGGAAAAAGAGAAAGATATATATCCGATTTATGTTGAATTTAGCCCATGCGGAGCATGCAATCACAGATGTACATTTTGCGGTTTGGACTACATGGGATATAAAAATATAAAAATTAGTCTAGAAGCATTTAAAAAAACATCTAAAGATATGGCAGAATGTGGTGTGAAAAGCATAATGTTCGCAGGAGAAGGTGAACCGTTACTTCATAAGGATCTGCCATCAATGGCAGAGTTTGCAAAAATGCAGGGAATAGATCTTGGACTTACTACAAATTTTGCACTAACAAACACTGATATTTCCAAGTCTTTGCTTAAAAATTTTACTTGGATAAAAGTTAGTCTAAATGGTGCAAATGCGCAAAACTATGCTATGATACATAAAACTAAGGCAAGTGATTTTGACAAAGTAATAAATAATCTAAAAGAAGCCATAAAAATAAGAAAAGAAAATAAATTTAAATGCTCAATCGGGGTTCAACTGCTGCTGCTAAAAGAAAATATAGACTATGTTTTAGAATTAGCTAAAATATTAAGAGATATAGATGTTGATTATTTTGTCATTAAGCCATATTCGCAACATCTTTTTAGTATAACAAAAGAGCATAATGCATTTAAATACATAAATTTAGAGTCACTAGCAAATAGTTTATATGGGTTACAAAATGATAATTTTTCAGTTATTTTTCGATATAAAACTATGCAAAAAAAAGATTCCAGCAAACATGAGTATAAAAAATGTTACTCCACACCATACTTTTGGGCATATGTGTCAAGCAATGGAGATTTGTACTCTTGCAGTTGCTACTTAGGAGATGATAAGTTTAAATTTGGTAATATAAATGATAAAAGTTTCCGTGAGCTTTGGCAGAGTGATAAAAGAAAGCAAAATATAAATTTTGTTCAAAACTCTCTTAACATCAGTCAATGCAGAGTTAATTGCAGAATGGATTTTATCAACTCATACCTTTGGGAACTTAAAAATCCAAATGAACATGTAAATTTTATTTAGGAACTATTATGACCCAAACAGAGATAAGAAAAAATATACTTAAAATGGCAAATAGAGCCAAAAGTCCGCATATAGGCTCGGCTCTATCTTGCGTTGATATTTTATATACATTATATTTTAAAATTTTAAAACTTGAAAACTATGCACAACGAGATATTTTCTTACTCTCAAAAGCGCACGCAGCAATGGCTCTTTACGTCACTTTAAATGCAAAAGGATTTATGAGCGATGAAGAGATACTAGGATATTATCAAAATAATGGCACATTACCAGCTCACACAGATAGATTTAGTAGTCCATACATAGAGATCTCAGCAGGAAGTCTTGGACATGCACTTCCTATGTCAGTAGGAATAGCAATGAGCATAAAAAATGAAAATCGAAAAGTATATGTCTTAATCGGAGATGGAGAAACACAAGAAGGTAGCATTTGGGAAGCAGCGATGTTAGCCCCTAAACTAAATTTAAATAATCTTTGTGTTTTGATAGATTATAACAATCTTCAAGGATATGGCAGAGCTAAGGAGATAACAAGTTTTGAACCTATAGATAAAAAATGGGAGAGCTTTGGCTGGGAATGCGTCATAGTAGATGGTCATGATGTACAAGCTTTGCAAAAAGCCATGAGTATAAAAACAGATAAGCCGCTTTGCATAGTATGCAAAACTATCAAAGGAAAAGGTGTAGAGTTTATGGAAAATGAACTCAAATGGCATTATTATATTGTTACAGATGAGATTTTAAACAGCGCATTAAGGGTTCTAAAATGAGAAATACACTAGCAAATGAAATTTATAAATACGCTGCCAAAAATAAGGATTTTTTTCTAATAAGTGGAGATGCGGGGCTTGGCGTATGGGATGAATATCAAAAAGAGTTTCCTAATCAATTTATAAATCCCGGGATAAATGAAGCATTATGTGTAGGAATGGCTGCTGGAATGGCACTAAGTGGGAAAAAAGTGGTATATTATAATATAGCTCCATTTGTGATAATGCGTCCTTTCGAGCAAGTAAGAAACGATATTTGCTATCAAGAATTACCCGTGATTTTAGTAGGTACTGGAGCTGGAATAACATACGCTCCATCTGGTATGACACACTATAGCGTTGAGGATATAGCAATTGCATTATCTTTACCAAATTTAGACATATATTCACCTGCTAGTCCTCTTGAGACAAAATTAGCATTTGAAAATGCCCTAAAATCAAAAAATCCGAGTTATATAAGAATAGAAAAATCTGGCGAGATAGAAATACATAAAAACAATATAGATATAACAGATTTAAATTTCATTCAAACCGGCGGAACAGATCTGATAATAACTCATGGAAGCATAGTAAATGAGTGTTTAGGTATCTCTAATGTAAGCGTTGCAACTGCACCTTTTATAAACTCTACAAATAAGAAAATTATAGATCAAATATCTAAATTTAAAAATATTTTTGTAGTTGAAGAACATTTTAAATTTGGGGGTCTAGCTACATTTTTGCAAAGCAAAATAGATAAAAAAATTCATCCCATAGGACTAAAAAACCATTATATACATGAAATAGGAGATAGAAAATTCTTAAGAAAATTATATGGTTTAGACAAAAGCGCTATAGAAAAGCAAATAAAGGATAATATATGAAAGAGCTTGATATTTTCACAAATTTACATAAGAAAACCAATAGAGAATATCTGCCCAGAATGTACGATGACAAGGTAAATTGCATGGTAAAAGCTAAAGAATTTGAAGCTGATTTTTGGGATGGAGATAGAAAATTTGGTTATGGAGGCTACAAATATGATGGCAGATGGGAACCCGTAGCTAAAAGATTGATAGAAATTTATAAATTAAAAAATTTAGATAAAGTGCTTGATGTTGGATGTGGAAAAGCGTTTTTATTGTATGAGCTAAAAAAGCTGCTCCCAAATTTACAAATTACTGGATTTGATATATCAAAGTATGCTTTAAAAAATGCAAAAGAAGAAGTAAAAGACTATTTATTTTACCATGATGCAAAAAATGATTTTCCTTTTAAAAAAGATGAATTTGATCTGGCTATTTCACTAACAACTTTACATAATCTTAAAATTTACGATCTTAAAAATGCACTACAAAACATAAATTTCGTTGCAAAAAATAAATTTGTAGTAGTAGAAAGTTACCGAAATGAAAAAGAACTTTTTAATCTTGAATGTTGGGCGCTAACTTGTCAAAGCTTTTTTAGCAAAGACGAGTGGGAATGGCTATTTAAAGAATTCGGCTATAATGGCGATTATGAATTTATATATTTTGAGTAGGAATTTAACAATAAAATTATGAAAAATAGTTGTAGCTTAAAGAGAGTAAATTAATGGGTCTATTATATACAAAATACAAAATGTTCCACTATCCAAAAAAGATTGACTCTTTGAATACAGATGAGATACTACCTCCTCTTCAAGTAAGAATCAAACCTACTAATGCTTGCAATCATGATTGTTGGTACTGTGCATATAAAGCTAGTAATCTCCAACTCGGAAAAGATATGGTAGTTAAAGACTATATACCAAAAGATAAGATGTTTGAGATAATAGATGATCTTGATAGTATGGGTGTAAAAAGTATAACTTTTAGTGGTGGCGGAGAGCCTCTATCTTATAGATATATGACTGAAACTTTAGAAAAATTAAGTAAAACAGATATTAAATTTGCAAGTCTAACAAATGGCTCAAAACTAAATGGAGATATAGCAAATCTATTTTCTAAATTCGGAACTTGGTTAAGAGTAAGCATAGATGGATTTGATGATGAAAGCTATGCAAAATATAGAAATGTAAAAGTCGGAGAGTTTAGTAAAGTAATTAAAAATATGAGTGAGTTTAGTAAGTTAGGGGGGAAATGCTTACTAGGAGTGTCTTTCATAATAGATAACAAAAACTACTCACACATATATGATGTTTTACACTTATTTAAAGATATAGGTGTAAGCAGCGTGAAATTAAGTCCTTGCATAATATCAAATGATGCTGCCAAAAATAATGAATATCATAGTAAAATATTTAGTAATGTTCAAAAAGAGATAGATAAATCTATGAATTTAACCGATGGCAACTTTGAAATTTACAATTCATACCACCTTTTAGATACTAAATTTAAAAAAGATTATGACTGGTGCCCTATGCTACAAATTCTTATGGTTATAGGAGCGGATCAAAACGTATATGCATGTCAAGATAAGGCTTATAATCTTGATAACGGACTTTTATTTAGTATAAAAGACAGAAGTTTTAAAGAAGCATGGAATGCGGATAAAAATAGTTTTTATAAAATCAAACCATGCGAAGTATGCAATCATCATTGTGTATCAAATGAAAAAAACAAAATTTTGCTTGAATATTTAGGTGCAGACAAAGAACATCTAGGATTTGTATAATGAAAACAGCATTAGTTACAGGAGCCAGCAGGGGCATAGGAAGAGCTATAGCAAATGAACTTCTAAATAGAGGTTATTATGTCATATCGATAGCTAGAAATTTCGACAATGATGCAAAAACAATGCAAAATCAAAAATGCATAAGTTTAGATCTTATGAAAAATAGTGCAATATATGAGCTAAAAGCGCAGATAAAAGACTATGATATAAATACCATAATTCATAATCTTGGTGGAAAAATTGACGAAGATAATCAACCCCTAACTAGTCAGGCACTAAAAAACAGCATTCATTTTAATTTAGGGATAGCAGTGGATATAAATAACTTTTTAATACCTAAAATACAAAATTCTTCCATAGGGGGGGGGTAGTGTAGTATTTATCTCTTCAGATAGCGCTAAAAACGGTAGAGCCGCTCCAGCGTACGTAGCTAGCAAAGCAGCATTAAATGCATACATGAAATCCTGCGCAAGGTATTATGCTAAAGATAACATAGTATTTTTTAGTGTTTTACCGGGCATTGTATATTTTCAAAATAGCACATGGGATAAGAAAAAACAAACCGATCCCCATACATTCAATCAAAAACTACAAAATAGTATATTTAAAGAATTTGCAACACCTAATCATATAGCAAATTTCGTATTGAGTATGTTAAACAGCAATAATAAATTTATAAATGGCGGAGAATTTATCATAAATGGCGGAGAATAATTTAGAACGAAAGAAAAAAGAGATAAAAGAACGTTTTGATTTCAATAAATTTGAAGATTATATCAAATTTCCAAAATATTTTGAGTTTGAAACAGTAAATGCATGCAATGCAAGATGCAAAATGTGTACCGTAACTCAGTGGGATGGGTACAATCAAAAGGATAAATATAAAAGAGTGGTTAGCGATGAGTTATGGAATAAATTTGTTAAGAATGTACAACCGTACAGTAAATGGATAGAAAAAATTACGCTTACGAGAGATGGTGAAACTCTTTTAGATAGTAAGATTGCAAATCGTATAACTGAGCTGAAAAAGGCGGGTATCAAACAAGTAGTAATTGTAACCAATGCATCTTTATTAAGTCAGAAAAAAAGTATAGAGCTATTAAACTCCGGATTAGATGAAATAATGATCTCTATAGACGGTTTTACAAAACATACCTATGAAAGTATAAGAATAGGATTAAAATATGAAAAAGTACTTCAAAACACATTAAATTTTATCAAAATAAGAGAAAAGCTAAATGCTAACACTACAATAAGAATTAGGCTAATAGAACAAAAAGGAAATATGAAAGAGATAGATAATTTTATTAAATTTTGGAAAAACAATACAAGAAGCAGCGATCAAGTATATTCAATGCCACTCCATAGCTGGGGAAATCAACTTATAAAAGAAAATGAAGAAAAAGTTAAAGAGTGGGGTAAGAAAGCATGTATATCGCCTTTTTCATCAATGGCTATACATTTTGATGGAAGAGTTGGAATGTGTGGTGTAGATTTTAACTGCAAATACAAAACGGGAGATTTAAATTTAAATAGCATAGAAGAGATTTGGCGTGGTGAAATATTCAGTACTATACGATCTAATCATTTAAACTCCAATAGAAATGCCTATGAACTATGCAAAGGCTGCAATCTTTGGGATAGAGTATATAAAAAATAATTGTTATAAAAGATAGTTTTTGATATAATCAGCCAAAAACAGAGGGTAAGATCTTGATACTTTCGGAAAAAACGGCAGATAAAAATGCAAAAACTCCAACATTTTTTATTGGTGAATGTGGCTCTATATCCGAGAAAGATATTAATGAACTAAAAAAATATGCTTTGAAAAATAATACCACAGCAAGACTTAATCTATTTTCTGATAGCACAGATTTATTGCAATATATGTTAATTTTTCATCCGTATAAAAAAGATATAAGATATCAAAAATTTACAGAACAATCTTCAATATATATGGCGTTAGATGGAAATTTTAGTATTACTCTATACAATGATGATATGTCTGTGCAAAATAAAACTATTCTCGGTAAAAATTTAATATCAGCGCTATCCATACCAAAAAATACATTCTATAAAATGGAAATGATAAGCGATCAACTACTTTTCATAGAAATTAGAAATGGACCTTTTAAAAGAGAAAACCAAATAATTATTTAAGGAATAATATGTCAGAAAAACCAAATAAAACAGATATTTGCAGGTTATGCGGAGAGAAAATGCAAGAAGTCGTACAGTTATCTCCTAGCCCAATAGGTGATATTTTTAAAGATACAAAAGAAGAAGCAGCTAAACTAGCAGTATGCGAATATAATTTATTACATTGTAAGCAGTGCAATAATGTGCAAATATCAATAGATCCTACAAATAATATTTATAAAGATTATATATACATATCTAGTACATCAGTTGATTTACAAAATCATTATAAAGCATTAAGTGGAAAACTAGTAAATGAATTAAAAAAAGAACATGCATTTATAGTTGAATTTGGTAGTAATGAAGGACTGCTTTTAGAATTAATAAATGAAGAACTAACAAGAGCATCTATGGGGGGGGGTATTACACAAACATGGGAAATACTAGGCATAGATCCCAGCCCTATGGCAGCAAAAATGGCTAATAAAAAAGGTATTCCTACTATAAATGACTATTTTAGTCAGGATTTAGCTAAAAAAATCAGTTTAGAAAAAGGCAAAGCGGATCTAATAGTGGCAAATTTTGTCATGGCAAACATATCAGATATGCACTCTATAGCTAAGTCTATAGATGAACTGTTAGATAAAGATGGTATTTTTGTTTTTGAAACTGGATATTTATGCGATATATTAAAATTTAATCTTATAGATACGATATACCCAGAACATCTAAACTACTATAGTTTAAGCTCTTTAAAAAAGTATTTAGAAAAGTTTGGACTACGTATATTTAGAGCCGAAAATACTACTGCTAAAGGGGGGGCATTACGCGTATGGGTATGTAAAAATGAATCCAAAATAGCTTTGGAAAATAGCGTACAAATAATAATGGATAAGGAAAATAGCTTTTTTTTAAACCAAAATGTATTCAAAGACTTTCTAAACAGATTAAGCAAATTTAAAGTAGAAGTACAAAATTTAGCTAAGCAGATAAAAGATAAGGAAAAACTCTTAGTTTATGGGGCTAGCATAGGTTGTATAGTTATGATAGAGCAGTTCGAGCTTGGAGAAGAGATAGATTATCTTATAGATGACAATGAGCTTAAGATAGGAAAATTTAGTCCTAGTAGAGCTATAGAAGTAAAATCAAGCGAGTTTTTACTACAATTAGGAGTAAAAAATGTAATAAATTTTGCATGGCGTTTTTGTGAGCCTATAAAACAAAAAAATATAAAATTTTTAGAAAATGGCGGTACAATTTATAATATAAATTTAAAAAATTTGAAGATTGATAAGGTATGAAAATGATTAATTGGTGGAGTAATAATTTTGATGAAAAAGAGATAAAGGCTGTAAGTGATGCCATATTATCAAAATGTATCTCTCAAGGAGAGATAACAGATAAATTCGAAAAAGAGTTGGCAAATTTTTTACAAGTTCCATACTGCATATGTGTGCCAAACGGTACTCAAGCTATAGCACTTAGCTTTATGGCATGCGGAGTCGGATATGGTGATGAAATCATAACATCAAATAGAACTTTTATAGGTACGGCTCATGCTGCCTTAATCCTTGGTGCTAAAATAGTTGCAGTAGATGTAAAAGACGATATGAGCATAGATTATAATTTACTTGAAAATAAAATTACAAATAAAACTAAACTTATAGTTCCAGTACATTTAAATGGAATAGCAAACGATATGGAAGCTATAAGCAAAATTGCAGATGACAACAAAATAACAATAGTCGAAGATGCTTGCCAAGCTTTTGGATCAAAATATAATGGAAAATTTTTAGGTACATTTGGCAGATTTGGATGTTTTTCTTTAGGTATCGCCAAAATTCTTAGTACTGGACAAGGTGGGGTTGTAGCAGCTAACACTGAAGAAGACTATAAGCTATTACAAAAAATACGAAATCAAGGCGTATTTGATGTAAGAAAAGAGCAGAACTATAATATTAAAGCATTTAATTTTAAATTCAATGATATGCAAGCTGCAATAGGTATAGCTCAACTTTCAAAAATTAATGAAAAAATTGAAACATGCAAAGATATTTATCAAACCTATAAAGAGAAGTTAGATGGAAAAATAAACTATGTAAAATGCGACTTAGAATCAACTGTGCCTATGAGATTCTTGATATTGCATCAAAAAAATCAAGAATTAAAAGAATGGCTTATAAATCAAGGTATTGGTTCATCTCTTGATGCACCTTCTCTTAATCTATGTCCGCATTTAAATATAAATGGAAAATATCCTATAAGCGATAAATTCCATAAAGAGATTTTGATACTTCCATCTGGTCCTAGTCAAAAAGTATCAGATATAAAAAAAGTTGCAAATAAGGTTTTAGAGTGGCTAGATGTGTAGTTTTAGGAACTAGCAAATTTACAGCAAGTCTCATATATGGCATTATAGATAGTTTAAATGAAGTATCTTGCGTCATTTCTATGCCTGATTCTAGTAAGCCTGATAACTCATATGATCTAAAAAAAATTTGTGTTCAATTTGGGATTAAATACTATGAATTCGAAGATATAAATTCAGTAGAAGCTATAACTTTAATAAAAAAGATAGATCCTAATTTCATAATATCATCATGGCCAAAAATTATTAAAAATGAAATTTTGAGTTTAGCTTATGTTATAGGCACTCATCCAACCAACCTGCCAAAAGACAGAGGCAGACATCCGCTTCACTGGAATATAATAAGAGGTATTAAAAAATCCAAACTAAGTTTTTTTAAAATGGATAAAAACGTTGATAGCGGAAATTTACTACTTCAACTAAAATATACTATTTCAGAATATGATGATATAAATTCATTAAATCACAAAATAGAGAAATTAGCAAAAACTGGGATTAATAAACTTCTATCTCATGATAAAATAAAAGAAATAGCTCAAAGCGGCAATACAAACTATCTAAGAGCTAGAAATATACACGACTGCTTAATAGATCCCAGAATGGACTATAAAACAATAAACCGTATAGTAAGATCATTTACCAGTCCATATCCATGTGCTAAACTAATAGTAGAAAATCAAATTCTAAATATAAAAAAATGTTGCTTAATTAAGCAAAGAGATAAATTAGGTTACGGAAAAATCTTAAAAGAAAGTACTAATTTTATAATTTTTCAATGCAGTGATAGCGTCATTAAACTATCTTTAGCAAATGGATCAAAATATAGTTATATAGGGGGGGGGTGGATACAAACTCCGAGTTTTTATATCCAAAAATATTCCATCAAACTATAGCTCAAATTTATCAAAAGCAGGTATGACATAATGGAAAAACTTATATCATACCTTTTAATAAAATTTAGCAACCATATATGTATACGATATAGAAGATGGATAGCAATGCATTATCCCAACAAAGAAGTAAGGTTGCATTTTTGGAAAATTTCAAGAGTACAAATAGGTGATAATTCAGAGGCAGCAATGGGGATGCAAGTTATAGACGACTCTGATAATGAAAAATGCCAACTTATAATAGGTAAGAATGTATCGATAGCTGCTGGAGCAACTTTTGTATGCTGTAGCGAACCTAGCTTTTCTTTAAATTTGAAAGAAATTTCATATGTAAAAGAAAATTTGATTAAAAAATCAACTATCATAATTGGAGATGACACATGGATAGGAGCTAATACAACTATATTGCCTGGAGTAAAAATAGGTAAATTTTGTATTATAGGAGCTGGATCTATAGTCACAAAAGATATAGAGGATTTTTCTATAGCAGTAGGGGTTCCAGCAAAAGTCATTAGAAAATTAAAGTTAACATCAAGTAATAAAATGTATAATTATAAATAATACACATATAGGAGATATCTAAAATATATGAAAATAGACGATAAAGATTTAGATAACAAAAAAGAAATTATTAAAAATAGATTTTCACTAAAAAACTTCAATGATTATATTAAATTTCCAAAATATTTTGAAGTAGAAACTGTAAATGCATGCAATGCTCATTGCAAAATGTGCAGTATAGAACATTGGGAAGGATATCAAGATAAAAATAAATTTAAAAGAATTATGAGTGATGATACATGGAGCAAATTTGTACAATGCATAACACCATACTCGAAATGGATAGAAAAAATTTCTTTAACCAAGCTAGGCGAACCTCTGTTGGACTTTAAAATTCAAGATAGAATTAAAGATCTAAAAAAATTAAATATAAAAAATGTAAGTATAACCACAAATGCTTCCCTTCTGAATGAAGACATATCAAAAAAACTTTTAGACTCTGAACTAGATGAATTAAATGTATCTATAGACGGACTAAGCAAAGAAGTATATGAAGCCATAAGAATAGGTCTTAAACATGAAAATGTATATAAAAACACTATTAAATTTATAAACATGAGAGATGGGGGGGGGTATCATACATCTATAAGAATAAGACTAACTCAGCAAGAGCAAAATCTTCATGAAATTGCTGATTGGACAAATTTCTGGAAAAGCAAAACAGATAAAAATGACAAAGTATATACAATGCCTTTACTTACATGGGGAAATAGACTATTTAGTGAAACACAATCAAAAATAGAGTTTATGAGTAACAAAGCATGCAGTTATCTATTTTCTAGTATGTCAATAGACTATGATGGGAGAGTCGTATTGTGCTGTTCTGATTTCAACTCTATATTTGATTTAGGCAATATAAATGAGAAAACAATAAATGAGATCTGGACTAGCAAAAAATATGAAAAAATTAGAGAAATGCATTTAAATAATGAAAGGAATAAAATAAATATATGCAAAGGATGTATGATTTGGGACAAGAGCTACACATCAAATAATACAAATAAAAAGTAAAATCAAAAATATTTTATATGAATAAAAAACTTTGCATAATTTGATATAATTAAAAACTATATATACAATTTATGTTAAATAAAGGTAGATACTTGAAACATTACATATACCCAAATGGTAAAGTTGGGCAAGATATAAAAAGAATACTTGAAAAAACAGGTTTTGATAAAGAATTTATAGAAGTAAATGATGAATTTGTAAAGAATAACCATAAAGAAATGCAAGATGGAATAGTTCTCATATCATCTCAAAAATACTATTTTGATATAGCCAAAAGATGTGCCCAATTTGATCTAAAATATATAAATGGAATAAAATTTGCGGCTGATATTTTGAATAAATTTATACTTACAATTAGCCCTATAAATAAAAATATAGGGGTAATATTAGCGGGTCCCGCCGGAAATAAACACCGAGGAAGTGTACTTAACAACTTAATTAAAGATGGGGGGGGGTATAAACTATTTTTCTTTGCTTCTAGTGAACAACAAATTATCGATTCAAAAGATCAAATACAAAACGAATGGGTGATGTTGCTTTATGAAAGAGAGATATTTAAATACTTAAATTCGCTAAGCTTAGCTATAACTGAATGTGGAGAAACTTTTGCTCCAGGAGTTACAACTTTTTATATAGCTCACACCATATCTTTAGCAGAAAATAATTTTTTAAATCCAAAAATTTATAAATCACAATTTTATAGATATATGATGAACTCCGATTTTATAGTAATTTCATCGAAACAAGACTATGACTATATACAAAATCTCTCAAAAGAAATATTTGGAAGTGAAGATATGTCGCACAAGCTACTTAAGTTTGGAAATCCGAGTTTAGAGCAAAGCATATTATCTTACGGTGATTTCAAAAAAACAGAGAAAAAAACAGTATTATTATCATTCAACATCATTACATACGAAAATCCTAATTCTGTAATCAGACTTATAGATGCTCTTTTGCAAAAAGGTATAGAGGTATATTTTAGACCACATCCTGTTCTAAAAGAACATAGTATTTCAATATATATTAAAAATAAGTATGAAAACGATAAAAATTTTATATTTGATAGTACTGTAAAATTCTCAAATGAACTAAAATCAAAAGTTACGACTATAATATCAGATGTGAGTTCTATGGCTCACACATTTCCACTTACAACACTAAAACCGGCTATCATATATATAGATGAAGAGTCGAATTTTTATCAAAACATAGATAAAATTGTAAGAAATCCCATTCAAATTCATGCCAAAAATCCAAGCGAATGTATTAAATTAATAAACACAATATATAATAATCAAGATCTATTTAAAGACAATATATTATCTTTTAGATCCGAAAATATTTATAACGATATAGACTCTCAAGACGGTACATCTAAAAAAATAGCAAATTTTATAGATGAAATAATAAGACTAAAACATTAAAAAATATATCTATTGAACGATATACTATAAATTTTTAATTGAAATTAAAGTATACTAATATATGGAAAAAAAATTAACACATAGAGTAACTTTATGAAAATTCTTATCATAAAGCTTGGATACTCAGAAACATTTATAGACGACAATTCGCGCGTGGTGAGTTTAGGAGATGTACTAAGAGCAACTCCTATCATAGAAGCACTGCATCAAAAATATGATGATGCAAAGATCAGCTGGCTAACTAGCAAAGAAGCTTTTACGCTTATAAACGGCGCTGAATTTTTAAGCGAAACAATAATTTATAACGATAAATTTAGTGGCGAATTTGATATTGTTATAAATTTAGAGAAATTCGATGAAATTTTTGAGCTGTTAAAACGTATAAAATCTAAACAAATAGTCGGATTTATCAAAGAAAATAGCTGCTTAAATATAAGCCCGAAGAACGATAAAATTTTAAAATATATAAAAGAAAGTGGTAGCTGCAGAGTTTGGCAGGAACTTATATTTGATATGCTTGGTTTAAAATGGCAAAACCAAAAGTATAATCTTGGTTATAAGCCAAAAAATGGTATTTTGCACGAAGTTGGGCTTAATTATTTAGTAGGTAGGAAATGGCCGACAAAAGCTATGAGTTTGATAAAATGGAATGAATTGGCAAATATGCTCAATAAGCTAAATATAAACTTTTCATGGCAAGAAGGAAAAGAAAATTTAAAAGAGTATATTGAATGGATAAATTCATGCGAAACTATCATAACGCAAGATAGCCTTGGAATGCATATAGCTATGGCATTAGACAAAAAAGTAATAGCCCTGTTTGGACCTACAAACTATATGGAAATCTACCCATATGGGCAAACAGATATCATAAATATCGATTGGAGCTATAAAAATCCGAGTATGGATAGTTTGAATTTGCAAGATATTTTAAATTTAATCAAAGGTTAAAAAATGTTTTCTATAGTTATAACTACTTATAATAGATCAAAACTTCTAAAAAGATGTCTAGATAGTATAAAAAATCAGACTTTTAACCAATACGAGGTTTTAATTTTGGATGATTGCTCTAGTGATGATACAAACGAGATGGTTAAAGAATACACAAATAATAGTAAATTTATGTATTTTAAAGCAGAGTCAAACTATGGTAGTAGCAACTTAATATTCAATGAATATATAGTCAAACAAAAGTTAAATAAGTATGAATATATATTGTATATGTCAGATGATGATTTTTTAGATAAAAATTCCCTCTTAGAATCATATAAGCTCATCAATAAATACGAACACATAGATGTAATTTTATGTAAAATATCATTTAATTATGGTGATATAATAGTACAAAGCCCGGATGATAGTTCTACTTCCGAATACTTTGAGTTCAATGATCAAAATTCACATAAGGCATTGTCAAAATATCGCTTTATGTATCATAATAATCTAAACTATAAAACAGACATGTATGATTATAATCAAACAGCAACATATGAAGTGCCATACTATAAAATGTATCAAAATAAAAAAATAGGTTATTCGAAAAATATAATATATATATTTGATATATCAAGTGAAAATAGGGAAAAATATTTAGATATTAAAAATTATATAATGGCTTTAGGCGAACTTTGTTACAGAGAAATTAATTTTATAAGCAATAAAAAAGAAGCTAAAAATACATTTCAATCAAACTTATCACTAAGAATAAACTGTGAAGGAAATTTTCTATCATCATTTGATGCATTTCCAGTAAATGTTGTGGTTGAATATCTTTCTAGATTTATAGATCATGATAATTTTTATGATATTTTGGATAAATTCGCAACATTTATAAAAAATAGCTTTCAACCCTCTTTTGATGAAACATATCATAAATTAAACTCAAAGTTATACACATATAAAGAGAGAAACGATATTATAAAAAATTCAAAAACATTTATGATATATTGCCAAAATGAATGGGGGAAGCAGATAAAAGAGCAATTTATAAAACAAGGTTTGGAATGCTTAGGATTTATAGATGATGCTAATTCTATGAGTTGTGATGAATTTTTGAAAAGCAATTTAGAGCCGGATTTTGTATTTATAGCTACTGGGAAACCCAAACTTATGAGTGATTTAATAGATAATCTGCAACCATACAAAGGTAAAGTTTTAACTCTGCACGAAAAGGATGATTCACTATGAAAAAAACGTTTTCATTTGGAAAAAACTGGCTTAGATATGTAAAATATATATTAAATGAAGATATTATACAAAATGCATCAAATTCATTGACTAAATTTATTTCCAATAGCGAATTTAAAAATAAAATTTTTATAGATATCGGCTGCGGAAGCGGTCTATTTTCACTTTGTGCATTAAGGCTAGGAGCAAAAAAAGTTATAAGTTTCGACATAGACCTTAACTCAGTACAAGCAACAAATTTATGTAAGCAAAAATTTGCTCCTGATAGCACAAATTGGGATATTTTACAAGGATCCATATTGGATTTGAACTTTTTAAAAAAATTAGAATTAATACTAAAAAATGAACAAATTATAATATATTCATGGGGAGTTTTGCATCATACAAATGATCTAAACTCGGCTATGCTGAATGCTGCAAACTTAGCTAAATTGGGGGGGGGGTGGAGTATGGCATACATAGCAATTTATAATAGAACAGAAGCTAGTCCCTTTTGGTTAAAAATAAAAAAATTTTATAATAGTACAAATATAATTATGAAATTCCTTATGGTAAGCGCTTATACAATATTTTTAACATTTGAAGATATCAGAAAAGGACGCGGACTAAATATGAAAGACAAAAGTAGAGGAATGCATAAAATTACAGATGTTATCGACTGGCTGGGCGGATATCCTTATGAACCTGCAACTGCTAATGAGATTAATGATTTTTGGGGTAAACTAGGTTTTGAATGCACAAAATTTACTCCCACAAAATACCATGAGCCGATCTATCCAAAAAGCTTTTTTTATAAATATTTTGTATATCTAAAACAAGTAGGAACCGGCTGCAATGAGTTTGTATTTAAGAGTAAAAATGTGTAGAATAGCAGGCGGTTTTGCTACAGATCTAAAAGACAAGATCAAACAAATTGCCTATGCCTTAAGAAATGGTGGTGAAAATGAAGCTAAGTTTTATTTTGATCAGAATTTTGCACTTTCCCATAATAGATTAGCCATAATAGACCTTAGCCATAGTGCAGATCAACCGGTGCAAAATGAGCGTTTCGTACTCTGTTTTAATGGAGAAATCTACAACTACAAAGAGATCGCGCAAGATCTTGAATTAGACGATAAATTTAAAAATAGCGACACATTAGTTTTACTAGCAGCATATAGCAAATGGGGTAAAAGCTGCCTAGATAAACTTGATGGAATGTTTGCATTTTGTATTTATGATAAATTTAAAAAAAACATATTTATAGCTAGAGACAGACTAGGTGTAAAACCTCTTTATTACTATTTTAAAGATAATAAATTTATATTTGCAAGTGAGCTAAAAGCATTTTTTGCTTATGATAACTTTGATAAAAGCATAGATCAAACAGCTTTCTCACACTACTTAAATTCAGGATATATGCCAAGCGAACAAAGTATTTTTAAATTTATAAAAAAACTACCTCCTGCACATTTTTTGGAGTTTTCAAACACAAAAAAAGAGTTAAAAATCACAAAATACTACGACTTGCAATCTAAATTTAATACTAAAAAAAGTATTGATTTAACTAAATTTGAAAATGAGTTAGAAAGTAGCATCATCTCGCGAACAGTAAGCGACGTTGAGTTTAACTCATTTTTAAGTGGCGGTCTTGATAGCAGTATTACAGCTACAGTGTTAGCTAAAAACGGATTTAAGTTTAAAACTATTTCGGTAGGATTCGAATCTGATAAATTTAATGAGAGCAACTATGCTACGGCAGTTGCAAACAACTTAGGTTTAGAACACATAAATTACACTCTTACTCCAAAAATCGCCAAAGACATAATTCTTCAGCTGCCAAGCGTATATGATGAACCTTTTGGAGATAGCTCGGCGATACCTACTCTATTTTTATGTCAAAAAGCAAGTAGCTTATCAAAGGTTGCACTATCTAGCGATGGTGGAGATGAGATAAACTTCGGTTATACAAGATATGATTTAAATTACCAACGATATAAATTTTATAAAAAATTCTCATTTTTAAAACATATATTTTTAAATTTGCCCTATCCTCTTTTAAAAAAAACATTTGAGCTAAATTCAAAAACATTAGGTATAGATAAATATTACCGTATTAAAGATAGTTTTAAAACCAATAAATTTATGGAATTATATGCTCTTGAATTTAAACATTTTAAAAATGATGAAGCAAAACTTTTAGGAATTTTGGATGAACCCAAACTAAGTAAATTCGAACTAAAAAATTCCTATGAAAGTATGAGTTTTAGTGATATTTCAACCTATTTAAGTGATGATATTTTTGTTAAAACTGATCGAGCGGCAATGAGTGTGAGCTTGGAGGTAAGAGAACCACTTTTGAGTTATAAATTTGTGGATTTTATGATAAAAATAGATCCTAATTTACGTAAAAATAAAGCTTTATTTAAATCATATCTTTTAAAACATCTTCCAAAAGAGCTTGTAATGAGACCAAAAATGGGGTTTGCTCTTCCTATTGAAGAGTGGTTCCATACTGATTTAGGATATCTTTTAGATGATTATTTAACTAATCAAGATGTGTTTGATAAGCAATATATTTTAAATTTGGTTCAAGATTTCAGAGATAAAAAGAGAGTAAATTTTTCTAAAATTTGGCATATTTTACTATTTTTGATGTGGAAAAAAAGGTGGAATGTATGATAAAAAATAAAAACAAAGTACTATTTGTAATTGATCTTATAAAAGGCGGAGGCGGTGCTCAAAAAGTACTAAAAATAGCTATGCAAATACTCAAAAAAAATGGATTTGAAGCTGAACTCATAGTACTCAAACGCTCAAATGATGAGCTTGATTTTAGTGAATTTAGGGTACATTACATACTAAATGAGGATGATAAATTACTTCCTAATTCATTTATTATCTTAGAAAACTTAAGAAATTTGATGCGCGAATTCGATATAGTTTGTACATTTATAGATTTTATTACAACTTATTATGTTGCATTGGCTATTGAATTAAACCGTTTTTGCGCTAGCAAAAACGCAAATGCGAAGCAAGCTCTTGATTCAAGAGAGCTTGTTACGCACAAAACAGACCAAAAACTGATCTGTTTTGTGCGTAACAAGCTCTCTTTCTTATCTCAAAATTTTAATTTAAAAGAGCTAAATTTAGACTTAGCTAAGTTTAGTCTTTCTAAGGCAGATAAAGTAGTAGCAAACAGTATTGAATGTCAAAAAGAACTGCTTGAGTTTGGAATAAAAAATCCGTTACTAATAAATAATCCTATAGTACTACCAAAAAATATAGAAAATAATATGAATTTAGATGAAAATTACGCTTTAGCGATAGGAAGACTCAGCAAGGAAAAAGATTACGAAACTATGATAAAAGCATTTAAAAAAGCAAACTGTAAAGATCTAAAATTGATAATTCTTGGAGAAGGAGATCTAAAAAATTCTCTATTAAAACTAGCTAAAGGAGCAAATATAGAATTTTTAGGATACAAAAAAGATGTAATGACATATCTCAAAAATGCAAAATTTTTCATTCAAACAAGTCTCTTTGAAGGATCATCAAACTCTATTTTAGAAAGCTATGCGCTTGGCATTCCAGCTATTCTTAGTGATATCCCGCAAAATAGAGAAATTTACAATTTAGACGCATACTACGTACCATGCAAAGATATAGTAGGTCTTAGCGAGTCTATAAAAAAATTAAATGAAAATCCCACTAAATTTAATCCTAATTTAACTAAATTCAGTATAAAAAACTTTGAGAAAACACTGTTAAGAATATTTAAATGATCTACATATATCCCAACGGTTACTACACCAAAAAATTAATTTCAATGCTAAAAGAATTTGAGTTTGAGTTTATAGCTATTGATGACAATGATCCAAAAATCAACTTAATATCTATGCGAAAAAATATAAAAGATGGACTTTTGTTAATTTGCAATGGTGAAATATATGATACTTTAGAAGAAAATGTAAAAAAATGCGGTATAACAAACTATGAAAATGCTTTTTTGTATTTTGCTAAATTTATAGCAAGTAATCTTAAAAATTTAAAGCTCGAGTTTATAGAAGAACAAAACATTATAAAACTCAAGCCAAATCCTATTATAACACTATTTGATGAGTTTTACATAACTTACTCAATGTTTTTAAATAGCCAAATATTGACGATATTGCGTACAAGCTTTGACTCTAAATTTAAATCTTTCGAATCTCCTTTGCCGAAAAGAAAATTAAGTATAAATTTATGCTTTAGCAAAAAAAATAAGCATTTAGGAAATATTGATAATGAATTCGCAGATATTTTATATATTTTTAACTCGCAAAAAGACTATGAGATAAATAAAGACTCCATAAAAAACGGTCTGATTGTGCCTAGTATACTTACTGAACTAGTAGCAAATAGCGACTTTATACTTACCCTCAATTACCCTAGTTTTCGTACTTATAAAAGTATCGTAGCATTTTTACCGCACTCTTTTCATCCATTTTTGGTAGCAACTAGATTTTTCAGAAATAAAAATAGTTATAGGAAGTATATACAAAACGTATATTTTAGAGATTTGGATTATATATTTATTAGTTCGAATTTGGAAAATGAGGTTTTAAAAGATAATTTAAATGATAGTTTTAACCAATTACAAAAAATAGTAAAAGCCGGATATCCTAGTCTTGATTTTAATATTTCAAATAAAAAAATAAGCAAAAATGCAGATATAATTTTATTTGCCTATAGTTTTTTAGATGATTTATTAAATCATAGTGACTTGGAATGGATTTTAAATGAGCTGAAAAAGAGAAATTTAAAAGTTGCGTTTAGATATCACACATATTATAAAAATCATAATATGATACAAAAACTAAATAAATTAAAATTAAAATTTAATGTGTTAATAGACGATATGACAAATTACGATATTCTAAACAAAACAAAAGTTTTGGTAAGCGATCTATCTAGCATATCTCACACTTTTTCTCTAACATATCTTAGAAAAAGTATTATTTTTGCTCCATTTGACAGATATTTTAATGGGGGGGGGTATAGCGTGAGCTGGCCAGATACTTCCTATCAAATGGAATGCATTACCAAAGAGAGCTTAGTAGAAAATATAGCAGATCTTATACAAAGTACCGATGAAAAAAGTTTAGAAATTTACCGTGATAAAAGTGTTTATAATCTCGGACACTCAAGTGAGTTTATAGCAAATTTTATATTAGAAAAGTTAAAGGAAAAGTAGTGATATATATCTATCCATATGGAAATTTTGGTAAAAGTATAGAAAAATGTTTAAAAGCATTTAATTTGCAATATGACATTATAGATGATAGCAATAATAAAATTTCCTTAAATAATACTAATATAGACAATAAAAAAGATATAATATTGATATGTATAGCAGAAAATCCGAATAAAATCATAGACAAATTAAATTTAAAAGGTAATTTTAATCACATAGATGGAGTTTTATACTGTTTAGATATACTAAAAACTGAATTTAAATTTGATAAACCAAATCATAACTATGAAGATATTTTAGCTGAATTATTTGGAATAACAAACTGTCTAGATCAAAATAGTACTTCAAGATCCGAATTTATCAAATTCTTTAATCAATATGGTAATTTTATAAATAACTACTATAAAAATAAATTTAAAGATATACAAATATGGGGCGGAGTCGATGTTAGCTTTTCGAATATGAAACATTTATACAAGATACCATCTATTTTAGAACAAAATGGACTAAATTTAATATATATTTTTCAGACAAAATACTACAAAGAAGATCCAAATAAAAAATTTATTATAATACTAAACTACTATCTATGGCATTTTTTAGAATTCTTACCAAATATACTATCATCAGCAAATATGAAAGTATCTAACAATACAAAGCTTTATTTTATAGAGCATGCTTATTGTACACCTAGGGTTTTACCTATAATATCTAATAATCCAAAGCAAGAGCTAAATGGATATTTACTAAAAAATAAAAACAATATAAATCTAATAGGCAATAAGCAAGATTATGAAATATGTGAAAAAATATATAATTCAATTATTATAAAAGCCGGCTACCCGAGCTTAGATAAAAACCTAGAAAACTATAGTAATGACTGCAAAAAAGAGTGGGTTATGATAGCCTTTGTTGATGACGCAATAGATGAAAATAGCGCATTTAACCTTGCAAAAGTACTACTAGAAAATGAATATAAAGTCATAGCAAGGGTCCATCCGGCTTTCAAAGAAAACATAAAAAAACTATATTCAATATCAAATTTAAATTTTATTTTTGATGAATCTGGTTCTCCTATAGAGTCGTTTAAAAACTCTTTTACTGTGATCACAAATCACTCAAGCATAGCTCACACATACCCTTTAACTACGCTTAGAAAAGCTATTTTATTTATGCCTAGCAGCAGTTTAGATAAAGAAATTTATGGTAAAACATTTTTTGATAAAAATTTACATCTTAAAGCTACAAATTTTGATGAAGTATTACTAAATTTAAAAGAGCTAGAAGCCAAGAAAGATGATTTATACGAGCAAGAAAAAATTAGATCTTATAGAAACAATGAAGTCTACAATCTCGGACACTCAAGTGAGTTTATAGCCGAATTTATACTTGGCAAATGGGGGGGGGGAATGAGTAATTTTAATATGAAAATTATAAAAGCCGGCTATCCAAGCTTAGATAAGAATATAGATAAGTATAAGCACAAACAAAACCCAAAGCATATACTAATATCATTCTTTCAAAGCAATACAGTAGCTAGAGAAACTATCAAATTAGTTAAGTTCTTGATTAAAAACAGATATATGATCATTATAAGACTAAAACCAGGAGAAAATGACTTTAAATGTTATGATGAACTTGATAACAAAAGTATAATATACGATGATGGCTCAAATGACGTAATTCATTCATTTGAAAGCTCTTTTACTCTTATAACAGATTATTCTAGCATAGCTCACACATACCCTTTAACTACGCTTAGAAAAGCTATTTTATTTATGCCTAGCAGCAGTTTAGATAAAGAAATTTATGGTAAAACATTTTTTGATAAAAATTTACATCTTAAAGCTACAAATTTTGATGAAGTATTACTAAATTTAAAAGAGCTAGAAGCCAAGAAAGATGATTTATACGAGCAAGAAAAAATTAGATCTTATAGAAACAATGAAGTCTACAATCTCGGACACTCAAGTGAGTTTATAGCAAATTTTATATTAGAAAAGTTAAAGGAAAAGTAGTGGATAAAAGAGAAATTCTAGAAATTTGTATCACCGAATATATGAAAAAACATAGTTCAAGACCAGCTTACTGCGAGTACTTACGTACAAAAAAATACGCCTACGAAATGATACTAAAAAACTTCAATGGTAAAAATGTTCTAGAATTAGGCAGCGATGGAGCCGCTACATCAGCAATCTTAGCTAGATGGAGTGAAAACCTCGATATAGTAGATATGAATGACAAAATTTCACATTTGATAGAAGAAGATTTATATCTTAAAAAAGCTAAATTTATAAAATCCCTTTGGCAGGATTTCAAACCGCAAAATTTATACAGCGATATACTGCTCACTGATAGTTTAGAACATATAAAAGATGGTGTAGAGCTGCTATCTATCATTAAAAATTGGCTAAGCTCAGATGGATTTTTACATATTGTAGTTCCGAATGCACTTTCCTTGCATAGGTTAATTGGCGTAAAAATGGGTTTTTTAAATTCCCCTTATAACTTCAATGAAAATGATATTTCAAGCGGTCATGAAAAAGTGTATGACTTTGATACTTTAAAAAGTGATATTTTAAAATCAGGATTAAAACTAATCAGCATGGAAGGAATACAACTAAAACCGCTTACAGATTCTCAACTTACAGCATTTAAGCCGGAATTTAAAGATGCTCTAAGCTCACTTAGCACCTTGCTCCCACGAAACTCAGCTGAAATTTATGCGGTTTGCGGTATATGAAAACCATAGCTATATTCACACAAAACTTAAGTGCCGGAGGTGTTCAAAAGTCAGTTATAACATTAGCAAATCATCTTAAAAATATATATAAAATAGTCATTATCTTATGCGAAAGCGATAAAGACGAATTTTATAAATTTAAAGATATTTTAAAGATAAATAGCGTAAAAATAGATATTAATAAGCCCGGCATAGGGCAATGGCTTTTCGAATATAGAATCAATGAGCTTGATAAAATACTATCAAAATTAAAACCAGATTTACTTATATCATTTGAAGATTACAATAATATAATAGCTCTAAAAGCTAAATTTAAATGTAAAAAGATTATCTCTTCGAGAGTTAGTTTTTCAGGTAATTATAACAATAAAATTCATCTTTTAGATAAAAATTTCTATATACAAAATATAAAAAATCTCTATTCAAATGCCTATTGTGTCGTATGCGTAAGCAAATTTATACAAAAAGAGCTGATGAGTTTAGGTATAAAAGCTCATCATATCTATAATGGAATTGCTATAAATCTAAAAACAAACAATCCTAAGAAAAATTTTATCATAAACTTAGGTCGCCTGCATCCTCAAAAAGGTCAAAAAGATCTTATAAAAGCTTACTCACTCATAAAAAACGATATCAAAGAAGACCTTTTCATCATAGGAGACGGTGTGCTAAAGCTAGAGTTGCAAAGCTTAATTCAAAGTCTAAATTTGGAAAACAGAATAAAATTAACAGGTTTTATAAATCCCAAAGACTATATAAATGAGTGTAAAATGGCTATAATGCCGAGTTACTATGAAGGATTTTCAAACTCGGTTTTAGAAATAATGGCTGCAAAAAAAGCTGTTTTAGCGTACGATTATGATGGCGCAGATGAGATATTTGATAAAAATGATTTGATAAAAAAAGGCGATATAAATGCGCTATCATTAAAATTAAAAGAAATTTTAAACTCACCTCAAATTTTAAACGATTTAGAAACTAAACAATGGAAAAAAGTAAAGGAATTTGATATAAAAACTACAATGCAAAAATATGAAAATTTAATAACCAAAGCCTTAAAATGTGTGGAATAATCGGTATAAACTCTAAAAATGAAAACTTGCAAAAGGCTCTAAATTTACTCAAAGACAGAGGTCCTGATAGTAGCGGAGTTTACAGAGCAAAAAATGCCACTTTAGGTCACACAAGACTTAGTATAATCGACCTTAGCTCTTGTGGATCTCAGCCGATGAAAAAAGATAACTTAACTATAGTCTTCAACGGTGAAATTTATAACTACAAAGAATTAGCAAATAGCGAAAATATCAGTATCACAAGCGATACGCAAATCTTACTTCATATGTATCAAAAGTATGGAAAAGGATTTTTAAGCAAACTAAATGGAATGTTTGCTTTTGTGATATACGATGAGCAAGATAATAGCTTTTTTGGTGCAAGAGATACATTCGGTAAAAAACCTCTATTTTATTATAATTATGGCGGGAATTTTATATTTTCCAGCCGTATAAACGCTATTTTAGAATTGCTAGATTTTACTCCAGAGCCGAATTTAGATGCGCTTGATAGTTATCTTAGCTTTATGAGTCCAACTAAAACACAAACTTTTTACAAAAATATATTCAAGATAGAAGCAGGAAGCGCATTTACATACAAAAACGGTAAACTAAATAGTTATAAATTTGAAACACTAGATGGTATCAAAACGCAAAGTATAAATTTTGATGAAGCCAAAAGTGAAGTTTTAAATTTACTTAAAACCTCACTTGAAATTCGCCTTAGAAGCGATGTTCCTGTATCGTTTTTGCTCTCAGGAGGACTTGATAGCTCGCTTCTATGCGCTCTATATGCAAAAGAGTACGATAAAAATTTTGATACATTTAGCCTTGGATTTAATGAGTATAAGACTTATGATGAAACAAACTGGGCAAGTAGCGTAGCCAAATATATAGGATCGAATCACCATAGAATCGAGCTTGAGAAAAAAGATTTTTTTGATATATTTGAGAAATTTTATGATTTTGTCGATGAGCCCTTAGCTGATTCTGCGACTATTCCAACATATTTTTTAAGCAAAAAAATACATGAAAATGGATATAAAGTAGCATTAAGTGGAGAGGGTAGCGATGAATGTTTTATGGGGTATGATCTATATTTTAGAGTGCTTGAGTTTTACCAAAAAAATCTTAAAAAAGAGAGTTATCCACTTATCAGCAAAGATTATGAATACCTGCGCAGAAAAGAGTTAAACTTACCTATTTACGGCTCAGCCGGAGAGGTTTTTACGAAATATCAAAAAGAAAGCCTATTGAAAAATCAAACTATTTGTGAACAACTTTCTTATTATCAAAACGGCTATGATGGTCTAACGCAGATGAGTTACATCGATTTTAAAATATGGGTTAGTGAAGTTTTAACTACTAAAATCGATCGAGCCAGTATGGCAAATTCTCTTGAAATTCGTTCACCGTTTCTTGATGTAAATTTAGTCAAATTTAGTCTTAGCATACCAGATAATATCAAATTTAAAACCACAAATAAAGAAATTCTAAAATCTATCGCATATAATTATCTTCCCAAAGAGACTATAGAACGCAAGAAAAAAGGTTTTAGCTCTCCATTTATAGAGTGGGTAATAGACGAAATGGGCGATAATATAGTAAATGAAATTTTAAGCATAAATAAATTTATACCTTTATTTAATGAAGATTTTGTTAAAATACTATACCAAAAAGCCATTGACGGTAGATTTAAACAACATTTATGGACGCTGTTACATCTTGCTATTTGGCTAAAAAAAAGGTACAAAATATGATATGGTTTGATCTTGTTACTCCAAAATCGGTTATGTTTTTTAAACCGCTTATAAAAAAATTTGAAAGCATGGGGCGCGAAGTATTAATCACTGCTAGAGAAAGTTTGGGATATGATGAAGTAGCGGCACTTTTAAGATTGCATGGTATTAAATTTACGAATCGAGGCGGCTTTGGAGGTGAGAGTCTGCATGGAAAACTAAAAGCTAGTTTAAATAGACAAAATGAGCTTATGGAGTTTATAGCAGAAAAAAATATAGAGAAATTAGTCTGTCTTTGTAGCGTTGATGCTAACCGTGTAGCATTTGGGCTAGGTATCCCGATAATAAATTTTTACGATATTCCCCTATCTGACTATAACACAGACTTTACAAAAGCTCTTCCTCAGGCTCGCCTTACTTTGCCTCTATCAAATCGCGCATTTCGCCCATTTATGGTACCAAATGAGATATTTTTAAGATTTGGACTTGAAGATAAACAAATTTTTGAATATCCGTTTTTAGATGTTGTAGCATGGTTAAAAGATTTTAAGCCAAATATGGAATTTTTTGATAATTTTTTAAATTACCATGGGCTTGATACAAATTTACCTACTATAGTCGTGCGAGAAGAAGAGTTTAAAGCATCATATGTAAAAGCAAAATTTCCTATACTTTATGATGGATTAGACAGTATAAAAGATAAAATAAATGCAAATATAATTATAATTCCTCGTTACGAAAGTCTGCCTTTAAAGGATATGTTTCCATATGCTTGCGTGATCGATAAAAAAATAGAAGTTCAACATCTGCTGGCATTTAGCGATCTTTTCATAGGTGGAGGTGGAACACTTAACTCAGAAAGCTGCTATTTTGGAACACCTACAATATCAACTAGGAGTTTTATAAGCCACTACGATAAATGGCTGATGGATAAAGGTCTCATGCAAAAAGCAGACTCGGTAAATGAACTAGTAAATATCTCGCTTAGCATAATTTCTAAAAGGAATGAAACATCTAAAGCGATATTTGGTGATATGCAATTCAATATAGATCAAATTTCAAAGGCTATTTTAGATGACTCCATTTGAAGATATTTTACAACAAATAAATACTAGAAGAGATGAGCTTTTTGTTCGTGCCGATGAGTTTGTTTTTAATGATTATGGTGCTGGGGCAAGAGATGAGAATAGAAGCCCTGAGATAATGGATATTGGTGTGAAATGTAAAAAAACACTAAAAGATTTTGCGTATATTGGTGTAAAAAATGAGAATGCAAAACTACTTTTTGACATAATTAAAAATTTAAAGCCAAAGATCATTTTGGAACTTGGATGTTGCCTTGGATTTTCTAGTATTTTATTTAAAGCTGCGTTTAATAAAGCAAGTATTTATACTCTTGAAGGAGATCTAAACTTAGCAAATTTTGCTAAAGAGAACTTTGATTTTTTTAAATTTAAAGATATAAAAATAGTTGTCGGTAAATTTAGTGATACTTTACCTAAGTTGCTCCCCAAAATAGATAAAATAGACTTTGCGTTTATAGATGGTCACCACGACAAAAATGCTACTATAAGATATTTTGAACAAATTTTACCATTTATGAATCAAGGTTCGGTAGTGGCATTCGATGATATAAATTATAATCAAAATATGACTAACGCATGGAATATGATAAAACAAAATAGAAATAACAAAGATGACGGTAAAATAGGGATTATATGGCTCTAAAAGTCTATATCTACAAAAACGGCTATTATGAACAAAATTTACATTATATTTTAAAATGGCTCAGTGATATTTATAATAATATAGTATTGTTAGGATATATAAATAAATCTAGCGATATTGTGGATAAAACAGCTTTTATACTATATATAGATAAAAAACCGAATCTGAAAAATATAAATTTAAAAAATGCTCATCTATTTACAATAAAACTTCTCTTAAGTACTCTTAAAAAAGATAATATAAATAACTATAAAGATGAGGATCTAGCGTTTAATAAAGCCTTGCAAATAAGCCTATTTTTTAGTGAAATTTTTCAGCCTAAAAAACCTAAATTTAAAAAACTTATGTTTATTTGCGATAATGCTCTAAACAAAATAAACAGCTACTACATAAATAAAACTGGTAAAAAGATATTTGACGTAGGAATTTTATATCACAAAAGAGATTACAAAAGCCATACTTATGGTATCGCTGAAAATATAAATAAATTAAATTTAAAAATAATTTATTGCATAAGTAGTATTGATGGAAGTTGCCCAGATGAATACAAAAGTTTAAATCCTAAAATTTGTCTGCCGTGGCATATACTACATCATTTATCGATTTGTAAAGTTTTTGTAACACCAAGTGCGGGAGTATTTACAAGAGGTAAATCAAAAAAGTTTTTTATCAGCCATGCTTTTTTAAGTGGAATGAATCCTGAATGTTTTAAAAAACTTGAATGTACATTAAGCATCAGCAGTACAATAGCTTTAGAGTATTTAAAAAAGTACGGACTTGATAAATACAAGGTTAAACTAGCTAAAGTTGGGTATCCAAGTTTAGATTATAAATTATCTCAGATAAAAAATGTACCGCAAAATCCTAAAAATATATTTTTAAGTATAGATAATAATACACTTATATATCAAAGCATAGAACCTTTCATAAAAAATCTATTAGACAATAATCAAACTATAATATTCCGACCAAAACCTCAAAACATTAATAATAATCTAAATACAAATTTTATATCAAAATTTAAGAAATATACCAACTTTATAATAGACAATAAGGATGTTGTGGATATGGATGAACTACTAGGCTGCTTTTTACTAATTAGCGATTATGGATCAATGTTATTTACATTTACATTTGCCACAAATAGACCAGCCTTAATCTTTGATCCAAAAAAATATTACTTAAAATCGAGCAATCCATTCTATAACAAAAATTTACATTTAACAGCGTATGATCTAGATACTGGATTAAAAGCTGTTCAAAAAGCAAAAGATGCAGATACTAAAAAGATAAAAAACTATCTAAAAACAGTAATTTATAATCTTGGAAAAAGCTCAGAAGCAATTGCAAAAGAGATAGAAGGTTTAGTTATTGAATAAAATTTATCTCTATCCAAACAATGAAGATGCTTTTTATGCTAAATATATACTCACTGAGCTTATAGATAAATATGGTTTAAAAGCTGATTTTATAGGTATTTTGGATGATAATATACCCGGTAATGAGATAAATAAAATTTTACCTAATAAAAATAGTTTTATATTGATATCTTGCTTTGATAAAGCTCTTTTTAAAAAGCTTTTTAACAATGCAAAAGGCTTTAGAAGGGATGATTTTACAACATTTATAAGCTCATTTTTCAATAAAATTTTAAATTTAAATGAGCTAAATGATATTAATTATCTGCTTAAATCAAACGTTTTACGACTTGCTCTATTTTTTATCTCATTTTTTAAAAACAGATCAAATGCATATAAAATACTAAATGCAAACTTAGAAAATTTAGTCTCAAAACTAAATTGCTACTATATAAAAATGTTAGGCGAAAAACCAGATATTATATATTTTTTAAGCTCGTTTGCAAACTCAAAACATCTTGGAAATATAGATAAATTTATAAGACAAAGCGGGCTGAAAGTAGCTTATTTTATAGATGAAAATGACGCTTCGGGGGGGGGTATGTTTAAAAATTTAAATCCGATTACAGCACCATTTTACTATATATTAAACATCAATATATGTAAAATTTTCATATCCACCCACACGGTTTGTATGTCACTGAAGAGTTCGCATAAAAAGCTCATAGTTCCACATGCTTTTATATACCCGATTGCTAGTTTAGTGCAAAGAAAACGACCTCTTGATGAAAATTTTTTTAAAAAACTCAAGAGAAATAATAACCTGATAGTATGCGCAAGTACGAAATCTAACTATAAAATTCTCAAAACAGCTTTTAAAAATCGATGTTTAAAAGCAGGGTATCCTATGTTCGATCTACTATCAAACTTAAATTTAAAATCTCAAATTCCAAAAAATAAAATACTTTTAGCTATAAATAATACAGAATTTTTATATACGCTTAAAGAGCAAATAGAAAAATTATTGAATAAATTTCAAGTTATTTTGCGACCTCATCCTGCTCAAATTTTTGCCAAAGAGTTCTTAAATTTAAAAAAAGAATTAGAAAATTATCCAAACTTCTTTTATGATGATAACAAAAATGTCATAAATCCTCTCACTAATAGTACTTTTTGCTGTTTTAGCGATACTTCGAGTCTATCTTATACGTATGCGATAACGTTTAAAAATCCCGTTATTTTATGTATACAGCATACGCAAACATATGAAGATGTCAGTTTTTTTGACAAAAGACTGCATATTTTATATAATGGAGATATGATTAAATCTGCTAGAAAAGCTCTTGAGTTTGATAATAGTTTAGTAAATAAATATATAAAAGATGAAATGTATAACTATCAAAACTCAAGCAAATTTATAGCCAAGTTTATAACGCGAAAGATCAAGGAAAACAGATGACAAAACACTATTTTATATATCCAAATGGAGGGCATTCAAAAATGCTCGCTCACAATCTTGATTTGTTGGGTCATTCATATACTTTTTTGGATGATTATAAAAATTTTATGAGTTTAGAATCAAATTTAAAACTCATAAAAGCTAATGGGGGGGGGTCAATGAGTAATCCAATACTTCTAGCTTGCGACTCATTGTGTCAAGAATCTATAGAGCTAAAAGATAGGCTAAAAACAAAGGTAGAGAACCTTGGTTTGGTATGCGAAGATGGCTTTATATATATTATGGATGAACTAAATTCATATATAAAAAACAGTGTAAATCCTAAAAACAAAACTCTTGGTTTACATATGTATGGAAGGGTAGATAAACGATACTCAAGCTTACATCTTAACAGTATATCGAGCAAATTAAATATAGTTTATATTTTTTCTACCTATGATGAATTAAATAGCAATAAATCTTTACACAATACATTTGCTATGCCTTTTGAGCATATAAAATATCTTAGTAGCTTGCAGATTATACTATCTACAACCGATAAAACCGCTGATGGTAAAATTTTACTTTCTCCTAACCATACAATTATCGTAATGGCTCATGCCTACACATTTCCAAACGGTTACCTAGCATATGATGATGTAAATAGCAAATATAAAAAATTCGCTATTAAATTTAATATAAACGAAAATATGCCTTATATACTGGTCTCATCAAAAACAAATTACCAAATGGCTATGGACTATTTTAAGGAACTTTACGGATACGAGACAAATAAATTTATAAAAGCCGGTTATCCGCCGCTTGATGAAAATATAAAAAAATATGAAACAATTAACAAACAAGCACCAGATACTATTCTTCTAGCAACTAGAAGCAAAAGAGTTTTGTATCTGTTAAAACCTGTTGCTTCAAAACTACTAAATTCAGGATATAAGCTGCATTTTAGGCCTCATCCTCAAGACTGTTGTCATAAAGAATTTCAAGATTTTGCTTCTGAGTTTGAAAACATAGAAAATTTTATAATAGATATGGATTATAAGCATATAAAGCAGAGTAAATTTTCTATGGAGACACTAAGTAAAATGATATGTGTTATAACTGATTATTCGTCTTTTGCCTATACTTTGCCTATTACAAATCTTCGCCCAGCAATACTATTTTATCCCGATAACATTCTACAAAAATGTTTAGAAGAAGAAATAAATAATAAAACATATAAATTTAATGATGACAGATTGCACATAGTGGCAAAATCAGATAATGAAGTTTTAGAAGCTATACAAAATCTAAATTTAGAAGAATGGAAAGAGAAAATTTTGAATTATAGAAGTGATGAAATATACAATATAAGAGATTCGAGCAAATTTATAGCTGAGTTTATAACAAATTTATAAAGGAAATAAAATGAAAATTTTAATATACGCATATGGATTTATAGGCAAAAACAACTACGAATTTATGAAGCAATTTTTTGATGAAGTTTATGTATATGATGATATGTTAAATATGTCAGGATTATCAAAACATTTTATCAAAAATTTAGACAGTGAAATAAAATTTGATATAATTTTGGTAAGCGTAGCAGATAAAAAACTTTATGAAAATATCAAAAATAAGCTATCTGCGTATTTTGAATCAACGATAATAAAATTCGCACCCATAATTCTTACTAAACCAAGTGATCTATTTTTAAACTTTATCTCCGATAAATTTGACAAAAAACTTATTGAGAATTATAATTTGGATAACATTATAAAACATATAGAACAATTAAAAGATCAATATTATGCATTTAGATTAAATTTTGACCAATCTGCACTGCAAAAAAGAGAGGATTTTGATTTAAAATGCTCTAATTTAGATATATTTCAAAAAATTTACAAAACAGGAAAAATACTCCCAAAATGCAAAACAATCTCATATCCGGGATTTAATGTAATATTTTCATCTGGATGTGATGAGAGAAGCTTTTATTTTAAAGATAAAATCGACTTTGAAAACCTACAAAATAGAGATAAAAAATTAGTAATAGTGTTTGGCAATTGTGGATTAAGAGCTGACTATTTAGATGGAATAGGAGGTGTAAATATTGTACAATATTTACAAAAATATCTTCCAAATTATATCGTTTTAAATCTTGGAATCAACGGATCTACGTTATTTGAACAGATAAATATATATAATGCGCTATTTTATACAATTAAACCGGAATTTGTTCTTACGGTTTTTGGAGGAGCGGAGTATATAGAAGCCTTTGTGCAAGATCAAATATTATTAAAACGGCACTCTATCATTTACGCTGCTATGAACAATGAGACAACTGCAAAAGAGTTATATAAAAGCGATCTACCTATACATTCTGACTTTGTTTATACGATAAAAAAGAGGTTTAATCCAGAAAATTCAATAATATGTAAAGCATTATATGAAAGACTGATTCAATTTTATAATATAGTAAATAGCAATAATGGTAAATTTATCGGTTTATTACAACCATTTGTTATTAAAAAAAACAACTTGGACGACGATGAAAAAACTATACTGCTTAAAGATAGCTTGGATGAAATAATAGCCAGGGAAGCAGACGAGTTCATTGATGAATTTAATAAAACAACCAAAAACTTATCATACTATTTTGATCTCAATAAATGCTTATGCAACGAAATTAATAGATGTTTTTATGGTACGTCGTTACATTATACTCCATACGCAAGTAAAAAAATAGCTAAATTTATAAGCGAAAAAATTGAGGAAATAAAATGAGAATTTTGATATATGCATATGGATTTATAGGCAAAAACAACTACGAATTTATGAAGCAATTTTTTGATGAAGTTTATGTATATGATGATATGTTAAGTGATTTAAACTATCAAAAGCAGTTTATCAAAACACTTAAAAACAGTAAATTTGATTCTATACTAGTAAGCGTGGCAAATAAAAATACTTATAAAAATATCAAAGATAATCTCAGAGAAATATTTCCTGAAAATATCATACATTTTGCACCTATCTTTATGGAAAAACCAAGCGATTTATTTTTAAACTTTATAGCTGATAAATTTGATAAAAATTTGATAAAAAATTTTGACTTAGAAAAGATACAAAATAGACTCAAGGAGCTAAAAACTATCTATTTTGAATTTAGAGCAAATTTCGATAAAGAGATGTTAAATAAAAGAAAATCAATAGATGGACAATACGCCGATCTAGATATATTTGGAAAACTTTACAAAACAGCATCTATAAATACAAAAACTTTTAATATCAATTATCCGGGATTTAGCGTATCTTATAATGCTAATTGTGATAGCAGAAGCTTTTATTTTAAAGATAAAATCGACTTTAAAAAACTGCAAAATAGAGATAAAAAACTAATTGTACTATTTGGAAATAGCTTTATAAGGCATGATTGGCTAAAAACAGACAAAGGTGGAATTAGTGATTTTATGAAGATAAATTTAAAAAATCAAATAATAATCAATGCTGCTATACATGGTGCGACCTTATACGAACAACTACTTGTTTATAATGCTCTATTTTATAAGCTCAAACCCGATGTAATCATGAGTTTTTTTGGAGGTACGGACTACTTTCATGCTATGTTAGGAGATGAAATACTATTAAAAAATCATTCAATCATTTACAACACAAGCATCAGCGAAGTAGATACTAAAGAACTATTTAAAAGCAGTTTACCTCTATATCTGGATTATACTTATAGTCTTAAAAAATTAGTTAAAGAGCCTCCAAATTTAAAAGAAATCTGCAATGCGCTTTATGATAGATATGTTCAATTTTATAGTGTGGTAAATGCAAATGGTGGATTATTTTTAGGATTTTTACAACCGTTTTTAAGTAAGAAAAAGTATTTAACACCTAAAGAGCAAGAACTAAATAAACCAAATAGCATAGAAAATGAAATTTTAAAAACAACAAATAATTTTATAGATGAGTTTAACAAAACAAGTTTCAATTTAAAAAATTATACAGATCTAAATGAGATTATAAAAGATGAGTCTGAAATCTGTTTTTATGACCATTGGCTGCACTGCACAAAGTATGCAAATGAAAAAATTTCCAAAGCCATACTAAAACAATTAAAGGCTCAGGAGATAGACAATTGAGTAAAATTTTTATCTATCCAAGCGGCTTAAATGCTAAAATTCTAGCATTCCATATAGAAAAATTATATAATAAACAGCCTATTTTTATAGATGACAGTGATTATGAAACTAGTATAGAAAATAGAAAAAAAATTATTAAAAACGATGATATTATTTTACTGGCCAGCAAAACTTATGAGCAAAATCTTATATCAAATTTAGAAAAATTTGATATAGAAAACTACTGTGATGGTATATCACTTATAGCCAAAAAGTTAAATAAAATTTATAAAAATAAGTTTGGGTACTCTATAGGAGTAATTCTTGAAAAAAATATTAACGACAAATACCTAAATATCCCATATAACGGATATGAGCTAAACTCGCAAATAGTATATTTTACCCAAAATCAAATAGCATATGAAGAAGCTAAAAAACGATTTAAAAATGTAGTTATGGCTAGCTCTTGGTGGCTTTCATATTTTGATTTTGTAACATGCTACATATCTAGTGATTATCTGCTTGGATATAATATGCCAGATGTTAAAACATTTGTTCTTGGAAACTATTATTATGTTGGAGCGTTTCATGATTTTTATCATAGCAAAGAAGATATTTATGAAAAAGTAGGATTTATGGCTAGTAGAATGGACAGCTTTACACTAGCTCACGCTAAAGAATTTTACGAAAATTTAAAGCCTGTTTTTTCTAAATTTAACAATGGGGGGGGGTTACTGAAATTAGGGTATAAAAGCATAGAAAGCGATATGAAAAATTATGTTTGGAGACAACATACAGATACAATTATTATTCCAATTGCTGAAAATAAACATTATGGTTTTAAAGATATGTTAGTAAAATTTGCTAAAATACTTTTAGAAAACGGATTTAGAGTTCTTTTTAAAGCTCACTATCAGCATAAAGAACTTTTAAATACATATGAAAAAGATATACAAAATCTTAGCAAATATCAAAACTTCGTTCTATACACAAAACCACATCTAAGTCTTGATGAGCTTGAACGAAGTATAACTTTAGTTGAATTTAGAAGCAGCTTGAATTATACATACGCACTGATAACTAAAAAACCTAGTATATTATTGATTCCACCTAGCGTAACTAAAAATAGAATAGATTTAAAAAACAACTTTTATAATAAAAACCTACATATCGAATTAACCGATCTAAATAGCGCTTTACAAATGGTAAAAATTTTACAAAATGATAGCAATGTTCAAAAATTACATAAAAAAATGATAGAATACTACATACAATATGAAATGTACTCTTATGATGATATACTAGAATTCATACAAAACTATCATCTGAAGCAGTTAAAACTAAGACAAAATTTACTTGATTAAAGGAGACAAATGCACTATTTTATATATCCAAATGGAGGGCATTCAAAAATGCTTGCTCACAATCTTGATTTGCTGGGTCATTCATATACTTTTTTGGATGATTATAAAAATTTTATGAGTTTAGAATCAAATTTAAAACTCATAAAAGCTAATGGGGGGGGGGGTATAGAGCAAAATAGCCCTGTTCTTTTAGCTTGCGATAGTTGCTCATATAAGACTAGAGCTATTAGAAAAAAACTCATTTCAAATTTAGAAAATCTAAATATAAAATGGGCTGATGGATTTGAATTTATAGCAGATGAGCTTTTAAAATTTGAAAATATCAACTTAGAAAATAGCGTGGCGATTCTCACTACAGCACTATTTAAAAATAGACATTACGGTAGTATTTTTGATATTTTGTTAAAAAATAAAGTAAATATCTTCATAGTAAATAGCTACATACAAAATTATAAAAGTGACAAAGGATTTATGGGGCTTTCAAATATCTTGATACCGACCAACTCTCTAAAATATTATAAATTTAAAATCGTTCTTTCAAGCGTAAATCTAAGCTATCAAAACATATGTTTTACTCATAAAAACTCGTTTGCAATGGTATTTTCACATCATCTTACCATGCTTAGAAGTTTTATTTTCACGCATAAAATTTGTGATATCTCAAAACAAGAAAGTATAGACACTTTTGGTAGTGCTGTGGATTGCTACTACGTGGCGATGATGAAAAGCGATCACAAATACTTTAATGCTCTAAATAGCAAAGCTAAACTTTTAAACTTAGGCTATCCCAGCATTGATCAACAGATAAAATCATACACCCCAAATGATCCTCAAAAGTGTGTTTTAGTGCTATTTAGACATTCTAAAGCGTATAAAAAAATCATTGAAGTTATGGACAAACTTTTAAACTTAGGTTATGAAGTTATATTCCGCCCTGTTCCAACATTTGAAAACAATAGTGATAACTTAGAAATAAAAAACCACTTTTTAGGTCGCAAAAACTTTACCTACGATACCGATCCAAAGGTATCCAACCAAACTTTACAAAAATCTATGTGTGCTATAGGGGACTATTCATCAACCATATTTAGTTTTCCATTTACTACTCTTAGACCTTGTTTGTTATTTTATCCAACAGAAATAATGGGAGATAAATTTGAGATAGAAACCATAAATGGCAAAACACTGAGTTTGGCAGATAAAAACTTACACATAGTATCTAGAAACGTAGATGAACTGATACAAAACATAGAAAATCTAAATTTAGATGAATGGAAAGAGCGTATTTTAAACTACAGAAATAATGAAATTTACAACCTTGGTCACTCAAGTGAAGCTATTGCTCAGTTTATACTTGATAAAATAAAAACATAAAATAACAACAAAGGAGAACCGGTGATTATCTGGATAATGGGATTAGCGGGTAGCGGAAAGACAACTTTGGCAAAAGAGTTACGCAATCAGCTGCAAAACTCCATTTATATAGACGGTGACGAATTTAGAGAGGTATTTGGAAGCATTAATTATGATAAAAATTCTCGTATCAAAATCGCAATGCAAAAAGCAAGACTCGCAAATGCACTATCAAAACAAGGATTCACGGTGATCTGCACTGCTATTTCTATGTTTGAACAAAATTATAAATTCAACCGAAACTTAGATGAAAAATATATCGAAATTTATTTAAAATGCGAATTTGACGAACTAGTAAAACGTGATCAAAAAGGGCTTTATACCGGTGCGCTTAGCAAACAGATAAAAAACGTAGTCGGTGTAGATATCAAGTACGATGAGCCAAATGCCGATATTACGCTAGACAGTTCAGATTTTTCAAATTTGCAGACAAATTTAGATAAAATATTAAATTTACTAAAACGTCAAAAAAGTGAAAAATTACAAAATAATTAACCGTTAATTTAAAGGATTAGTATTGAAACAAGGAGATTTTAGCGAAGTAGCAAAATTCTATCACAATAGACCTGCTTACAACTATGAGCTTATCAAAAATATATTAAAGTGTGCAAATTTAAAAGATGATTTTTGTATTGCAGAAGTAGGAGCCGGGACAGGAAAATTAACTGCTATTTTAAAAGAATTAGCGCCAAAAGCAAAAATAGTCGCAGTAGAGCCAAACGATGAGATGAGAGAGATAGGGCAAAAAACTGTAGAAAACGTAACTTGGATAAAAGGGAGTGGTGAAGATACAAAACTACATAATGATAGCGCGGATATACTATTTATGGCTAGCAGTTTTCACTGGACAGACCCTACTCTTAGTCTTCCTGAGTTTAAACGCGTGCTTAAAAAAAATGGATATTTTTGTGCACTATGGAATCCTAGAGAGATAGAAAAAGGAACTGTATTTGATGAGATAGAATGCGAGATAAAAAATATGCTGCCAAATCTAAATCGTGTTAGCTCAGGTACTCAAAATAGTAAAAATTGGATAGAAATTATACAAAGTACAAAAGATTTCAAAGATTGCATGTACATGGCGATGCCTTATATAGAAAATATGAGTAAAGAACGCTATATAGGAGCTTGGCAAAGTGTAAATGATATACAAGCACAAGCTGGGGGGGGGTCTAAGTGGAATGAGATATTAAAAATGATAGAAGATAAAATCTCAGGCTTAGATGAATTAAAAGTAAAATACACCATCAAAGCCTATCTAGCAAAAAGTACTAAATAATGTAATTAATGAAAATTTAGGCAAATTTGCCTATGATATTATGTATCACATATATCACAAAGCAGTCTACTTTAAGCGAGCTTAAAATATCGCTTAAAGCAAATAAAAATTAAAAAAGGGAAAATATGCAAAAAGATCTAATAGAACAAGATTGGGATTATACAAAACACGCAGAATTCTACTCATATAGACCAAATTACGCAAAACAAGCAATTGATATTTTAGCATTTTATGCATGCAGAAATGGGGGGGGGTATGAAGATATGAGCGTAGCCGATATCGGTGCTGGAAGTGGAAATTTAAGTCTTATGTTAGATGAAATAGGGCTAAAAGTGACTGCAGTAGAACCAAATGACGCTATGAGAAGTATAGGTGAAAAACGTCTGCAAAATGTAACATGGGTAAGAGCAAACGGCACTAATACGACGCTAATGAAAGATAAATTTGACTGGGTTACTTTTGGCTCCAGCTTTAATGTAATGGACAGAAACATAGCACTAAAAGAAGCACACAGAATCCTAAAAAAAGACGGAGTTATGAGTGCCATGTGGAATCACAGAGATCTAAACGATCCTATACAGAAAATAGCACAAGATATTATAAAAAGCTTTATTAAAGATTATAGTGGCGGAGTTAGACGTGAAGATCAAAGACCGATTTTAGAAGCCCATTCTAATCTTTTTAAAGATATATTTTACATAGAGCAAGACTTCTACTTTCATCAAAGCATAGAAAACTATATCTTAGCATGGAAAAGCGTAAAAAATAGCTTTTGGGATTTAGAAACAAAAGAAGGGAGCGAACTATTTGGACACATCTGCTCTAAGCTTAGAAAAGAGCTTCCAAAAGAGTTTGACATACGTTATACTACAAGAGCTTGGAGCGTAACAAAAGTAAGATGAAATTTCAAACCAAAGCTAGAAATTTAGAGATCCTAAAACCGATTTTAAAATCAGCTAAAATACTTCCACTTATAATCTACAAGAAGAAGCATATATTGTCAAATTTAGATTTTGTTATGAATGAAATTTTATCTAAATTTAGGACAAAATTAATCGTAAGAAGTTCATCTTGTTTAGAAGATAGCAGTAGTTCGTCTCACGCAGGAGAGTTTGAAACTCTCCAAAATATTACTGCTTCAAATTTAAAAACTGCTCTTTTGGACGTAGCTAGCTATTTAAATGACGATGATGAAATTTTTATCCAGCCGATGCTAGAAAATATAGAATTTTTTGCAGTTTGTATGAGTGCTTTAAACTCTGCAAATTACATCACTATAAGCTATGATGAGAGTGGTGATAGTAAAAATTTAACAAACGGCGACGGACTTTTTAGAACAGCTGTTATATTAAAATCTCACGTAAGCAAAAATCCTAAATTTAAAAAAATAATCTGTTTGATAAATGAGCTTGAAAATCTATATAATAACGCCTTTATAGATATCGAAATTGCTTTTAGCAAAAACGAGCTTTATCTTTTGCAAGTACGTCCTATAGTCAGAAATGAAACCAAGGGCTTGCGAGATTTAACCTCGATTCATGATATGATAGCTAAAAAATTTGAAAAACTTAGTTTAAAACGACCTCATTTGCTAGGCGATAAAACTATTTTCGGTATTATGCCAGATTGGAATCCAGCCGAAATTCTAGGACTCCGCCCAAAACGCCTTGCTATCAGCCTTTATAAGGAACTTATCACTGATAATATTTGGGCATACGGTAGAGATAATTACGGCTATAAAAATCTACGATCATTTCCATTAATGATAGATTTTGCAGGACTTTGCTATATAGATACAAGAGTTAGTTTCAACTCATTTTTGCCAAAAAGTATAGACGATAAACTCGGTGAAAAACTAGTAAATCACTGGTTAAAAAACTTAGAAAACAATCCGCAAAACCATGATAAAATAGAATTCGAAACTGTTTTAAGTTCATATGAGTTTGATATAGATGAAAAACTTAAAGATATGAATAATTTCTCAGTAAGCGAAAAGATAAAAATCAAAAATTCGTTAAAAAATCTTACTATTGATATAATAAAACCAAAAAGTAGATTTTACGAAGATTTAGAGCGTATAAACGAACTAGACAAAAGAGTAGAAGAGCTTAAAAGCTCAAATTTAGCAAGTATAGATAAAATTTATTGGCTTATTGAGGAGTGCAAGAGATACGGAACTATTAGTTTTGCAGGTATAGCGCGCGCTGCATTTATAGCAACTTCTGTTTTAAACTCCATAGCTAGAGTAGGCGCTATATCACAATGCGAAAAAAACGAGTTCTTAAACTCTCTTAGCACGGTAAGCAGCAATCTTGCAAGAGATATAAATTTACTTACAAAAGATGATTTTTTAAAAATTTACGGGCATCTTAGAGTAAATACTTATGATATTACAAGTCCTAGGTATGATGAAAGTTTTGATGAATATTTTACAAAAAACAGTAAAGCAACAAACAAAAATATCTCAAAGAAAAAACCATTTAAATTAAAAAATACAAAGCCGTTGAATAACTTGCTTAAAGAGCATGGATTTGACATAGAGGCCAACGAACTTTTCGAGTTCTTAGCTCTTGCTATAACAAGCAGAGAAAGCTCTAAGTTTATATTTACCAAAGCACTCAGCCTTGCGCTAAATGAGATAAAACAATACACTTTTAAACTAGAAATTAGCAGTGATGATGCTGCATTTTTAGATATAAAAACACTACTTGGATTTTATACGACTCTTGAGAGTTTGTCTGCAAAAGAACTAATACTATCAAATATCGCTAAAAATAAGTCCGAATTTGAAATAACAAAATCACTTAACTTACCTCCGCTCATTTGCAATAAAGATGACATTTATGAGTTTATTTTAGGTGAAAATGAACCAAATTTTATAACTCAAAAGAGCATACAAGCAACAACAGCTTCCATAAATGATAGTGATCTAAACGGTAAAATCGTTTGTATAAACTCAGCCGATCCTGGATACGATTTTATATTTAGTAAAGGCATAGTCGGTCTAATCACAGCTTATGGCGGAGCGAACTCGCATATGGCAGTACGATCAAATGAATTTGGATTACCAGCAGCAATAGGAGTCGGAGAGGATAGATTTAATATATATAAAAACGCAAAAACTATAACTTTGGATTGTCTAAATAAAAGGATAATAGTATGAAAGTGGGAGTAATTTCAAAGCTTATAAAAAGTAGTTACGGCGAAACTATGCAAGCCATAGATTTACGATTTTGTACTATTTTAGAACAAAATGGTTTTAAGACTAATTTGCTTATATATGGAAAAACTCCAAATTTAAAAGAGCTTGACGCAGTTATAATAAGTGGTGGAAATGACTTAAATATCTTAATACCAAACGACATAAACGCCACTAGAGATAAATTTGAAAAAATAGTTTTAGATGAGTGTTTAAAACTAAACTTACCTATCTTGGGTATCTGCAAAGGCGCTCAGAGTTTAGCAAATATGTTAGGAGCTAAATTTAAAAAAATAGATAATCACGTGGGAATCCATGAAATTTTATGGCGAAACGGAAAAAAATTTGAAGTAAATTCATATCACAACTGGGCTATAGAATATAACTTAAATGGCGAAATACTCGCAACAAGTAGCGACAATACGGTAGAGGCATTTATAAATAACGATAAAAAAATTATCGGTGCCATGTGGCATTTTGAGAGAGAAAAAACTCTAAGTGCGGCTAGTAAGGAAATTTTTAAAATATTTAAGGAGCTTAAATGAAAGCAGTTATTCTTGCAGCAGGGCTCGGTAGCAGATTAGAAGAATTAACAAAAGATAGACCAAAGTGCCTAGTGGAGTATAAAAATACACCTCTTATAAGCTATCAACTAAACGCATTTTTAAAAGCCGGAGTAAACGATATAGCTGTTGTTGGAGGATATAAATTTGAAGTGTTGAAAAACTATTTAAATGTGAATTTTAAAGACGTAAAACTTTATGAAAATACCGATTTTGATAGTTCAAATATGACCTATACTATGTTTTGTGCTAGGGAATTTATGGATGATGATACGATCATAAGCTATTCAGATATAATTTATGATTATGAGTTCATAGAACTTTTAAAAGCATGTGAAAACGAACTTTCTATTATGGTAGATAAAAATTGGCTAGAACTTTGGGAGAAAAGATTTAGTAACCCTTTAAGTGACGCTGAAAGTATGAAAATAGAAGATGGATTTATAAAAGAGCTTGGTAAAAAAGTAGTCAATATAGATAAAATAGACGCTCAGTATATGGGACTTTTTAAATTTAAAAAAAGTTTTTTGAACAGCGTCTTTGACGTTTGGGACAATCTTGATAAAAATAGATATTATGACTTTAAAGATTGGAAAAATATATATATGACCTCTTTTTTAACAGAAATTATAAACAAATTTGATAATGCAAAAGCTATATTTGCTCCTAAAAACTGGCTGGAAATCGACCAAAAAACCGACCTTGAGATAGATATTTTTTGATTTAATTCTAAATTTGATATAATGAAATAAAGGAATAAAATGTTTAACGGCAAAAATATTTTGATAACCGGCGGAACCGGAAGTTTTGGTAAAAAATATACACAGATACTACTACAAAATTACAAACCAAATAAAATAATAATCTACTCACGAGACGAGCTAAAACAGTACGAAATGGCAAGCGAATTCGGCGAAAAATGTATGCGTTACTTTATCGGAGATGTAAGAGATGAAAAGCGCCTTAAAACTGCGATGAACGGCGTGGATTATGTTATTCACGCTGCTGCTATGAAGCATGTTCCTATAGCTGAGTACAATCCTATGGAGTGCATCAAAACAAACATAAGTGGAGCGCAAAACGTTATAAATGCAAGCCTTGAGTGCGGCGTGCAAAAAGTCATCGCTCTTAGTACGGATAAAGCTTGCAATCCAGTAAATTTATATGGTGCGACAAAACTTGCGAGCGATAAACTTTTCATAGCTGCAAATAACATAGCAGGAAACAAACCAACTCGCTTTAGCGTAGTTCGCTATGGAAATGTGGTTGGATCGCGCGGCTCAGTCGTTCCGTTATTTAAAAAACTCATCGCAAATGGTGCAAAAGAGCTTCCGATAACAGATGTAAGAATGACTAGATTTTGGATTACTCTTGAAAATGGCGTAAAATTCGTACTGAAAAACTTTGAGAGAATGCAAGGCGGAGAGCTATTTATCCCTAAAATTCCGTCTATGAAAATGACTGATTTAGCTAAAGCTTTGGCTCCGAATTTGGGTATTAAGATTATCGGGATAAGACCGGGCGAAAAACTTCACGAAACTATGATCAGCAAGGACGATGCTCATCTGACTTATGAATTTAGCGATCATTACGTCATAGCTCCGTCTATACAATTTTTAACAGAGCCGAATTTCAGCCAAAATTTAATTCTTGAAAAAGGCACAAAGGTCGATGATGAGTTTGAGTATAGTTCAGATAAAAATGAAGCGTGGTTAGATGCTAATGGGCTAAATACGATGTTAGAAAGTATAAAATGAACTTTTTGCTTAAACATATAATTAAAGACCATTTATGATATGGGCTAAAAACTTTATAAATTTAAATAATGATGAAATTTTAGCTGTTTTCAAAGCTCGTACAGATCCTCAAACTACTACTTTTTGTATAAGAAATGATTTTAATTTTGATGAACACCTAAGTTTTGTACGTTCTTTGAAGCTTAAAAATGATAAAGCGTATTTTATGATATACGATGATGAAAACTTTGTGGGTGTAGTGTCGTTTATCGATATAAACTTGAATCAAGCAGAGTTTGGACTATACAAAACCCCTAATACGAAAAGTATGGGAAAAATTCTAATGAATCAGATGGTAAAACTAGCTTATTCTTTAAATTTAAAAACTATAAAAGCTAAAGTTTTGAAGCATAATCTTAAAGCGATAAATTTATATAAAGAGTTTGGTTTTGAAATTTACTGCGAAGATAAAGAGATATTTTACATAAAGCGCATTATAGATTAAAATACCAAAATATCCCCATAAAATGGGGATAAAAGGACTTTAGAAATTCTAAATGAGTTTTTGTAAGTTTGATATGCTCAAACCCTAAAATGAACTTACATACCACTTTAGAGTTATATTTATGAGACTATGAATGCGCTATATTTCAAATAACTTTAAAACGTTTTTCAAAGAGCGACTTATATTATTGTAATAATTTAAGTACGTTTTGTTGAACAGCGTTAGCTTGGCTCATTGCGTAACTACCGCTTTGAGCAAGTATGTTGAACTTAGAGAAGTTCGCACTCTCTTCAGCGAAATCAACATCTCTGATTTGGCTTTCTGCTGACTTAACATTTACTTGAGTAACACTAATGTTGTTTATCGTACTTGTTAGCTGGTTTTGCACGGAACCTAAGTCAGATCTGATAGTGTCTAGAGTTTTTCTAGCAGCTTCAGCAACGTTAATCATAGCTTGAGCTCCTGCATAAGTATTAACACCGCCAACTCCTCTTTTATCTATCGGAGTTTCTCCTGCTTTGAAAAATCCCATAGCGGCAGCCACTGTAGCAGAGATAACACTATCATTTATAGTTTTTAGACTAACACTAGCTTGATTTACACGACTATTTTGAAGACCAGCAGAGATACCAGCAGTAGCAGCTCCACCTCCAGCAACAGACATAACCATCACTATATCTCTAGCATCTTGCCTAGTAAATGATATAAGACCCATAAAAGTTACGTTAGCACCACCTTTTGCTTGAGTTATGCCTATCCTAGATATACCTCCTCCATTTATCTGTATGGCTCTACCGTCTCTAGCAGTAAGAGTCAATTTACCATTTTCTAAGCTAGCTTCTACTCCGGTTTGATCTTTTACTTTATTTATGGCTCCGATCAACACCTTTTCAGAATCACCTATTTTAATGTCTAAATTTCCTATCTGAACACCATTTATAGTTAAATTTGTTACACTAGCGGATTGAATACCTATTCCACTGATACCGTTAAAAATTTGAGTATTATTGACACTAGCTTTTACACCTGTTTTATCTGATACGGTATTAACTTGAGTGGCTAATGCAGCAAGACCTTGAGAAGCAAATACTCCAGAGCTTATAGTTTGAAACTTATACTCACCTCCTGCTACACCATCAACGCCTTGCAAAGTGAAAGTAAAACCTCCGGCATTTGCACTTAAAGCAAGACCTTTTGAATATACTATATTCGGACTTGTTTCAAATCTAGTATGACCTATAGTATTTGAATTAGTCGCACCCACACTTACCTTAACCGTTTCATTTGAGTAAGCTCCGATTTGAAATTCTTTATTGCTAAAGCTACCATTTAGTAGTTGTTGACCGTTAAAACTTGTAGTATTTGCTATGTTATCGAGCTCTTCAAGAAGTCTAGCTATATCGCTTTGAAGTGCTCTTCTTGAATCAGATGTTTGACCGTCTTGAGCTGCTTGGATAGCTTTAGTTTTGATAGTATCAAGAATTTTGATCTGCTCATCCATAGCTTTATCTGCTGTTTGAACTATACCAATAGCATCGTTTGCATTTTTTATAGACTGACCTAAGCCAGCGGCTTGAGCACGAAGACTATCTGCGATACTCATACCAGAAGCATCATCAGCTGCAGTTTGGATCCTAAGACCGGAACTAAGCCTACCGAGAGAACCCGATAGAGATCTGTCATTTACCACAGCATTTGTGTGAGCATTCATAGCTGCGATATTAGTGTTTATTCTAAAACTCATTTTTAGTCCTTTTAAAATTAGTTTGGACTATTAAAGCAAAATGCGTTCCAAAAAATTTATATGTATAATCAAGAATGAAAAGGAGTATAAAAAATATCTGTTTAAAATAATTGATAAGGTCTAGGGAGAAACCTCCCTAGAAGAGATAAACTTAAACTATTAAAGCAGTCTAAGAACGTTTTTAAAGAAATGCTTGAATTATTGTAATAATCTCAAGACATTTTGTTGAGCAGCGTTAGCTTGGCTCATTGCGTAACTACCACTTTGAGCAAGTATGTTGAACTTAGAGAAGTTCGCACTCTCTTCAGCGAAATCAACATCTCTGATTTGGCTTTCTGCTGACTTAACATTTACTTGAGTAACAGTAATGTTGTTTATCGTACTAACTAACTGATTTTGCACAGAACCAAGGTCAGATCTAATACTATCTAGAGTTTTTCTAGCTGATTCAGCAACGTTAATCATAGCTTGAGCTCCCGCATAAGTATTAACACCACCAGAACCTCTTTGGTCTGTCGCTGTCTCACCTGCATTAAAGAAGCCCATAGCAGCAGCCACAGTAGAAGATATAACACTATCATTTATAGTTTTTAGACTAACACTAGCTTGTCTAATACGGCTATTTGCAGCGGCTCCAGATAAACCATTAGTAGCGGTTGTACCACCAGTAGCAGAGATTGTCATTACTATATCTCTAGCATCTTGTCTAGTAAATGAGATTTGACCCATAAAGCTTGTGTTACCGCCACCTTTTGCTTGAGTTATGCCGATTCTCGACAGACCTGATCCACCTATATGGATAGTTCTACCATCTTTCGAAGCAAGAGTTAATTTGCCGTTTTCTTTACTAGCTTCTACTCCTGTTTGATCTTTTACTTTATTTATAGCGGCTATTAGAACATTATCTGCGTCTTTATTTTGAACAGATATATTACCTATTTTAACTCCGTTTATAGTTAGATCTGTTACGCTAGCAGATTGGATACCGACTCCATTTGTGCCGTTAAATAATTGAGTATTATTGACACTAGCTTTTACGCCTGTTTTATCAGCTACTGCATTTATCTGATCAGCTACGGCTGCAAGACCTTGAGAAGCAAATACTCCAGAGCTTATAGTCTGAAACTTATAGTCACCACCAGGCATTCCATCTATACCTTTTAAAGTTATAGTTACGCCTCCTGCGTTTGCACTTAGCGCCATTCCTTTAGTATAAACTACATTTTGGCTTGTTTCAAATCTAGTATGACCTATAGTGTTTGAGCCAGTTGCACCTATACTTACCTTTGCTGTTTCATTTGAGTAAGCTCCGATTTGGAAATTTTTGTTACTAAAACTACCATTTAGTAGTTGCTGACCGTTAAACGCAGTTGTGTTTGCTATATTATCTAGCTCTTCAAGAAGCCTAGTTATATCGTTTTGAAGTGCTCTTCTTGAATCTGAGTTTTGACCGTCTTGAGCTGCTTGGATAGCTTTAGTTTTGATAGTATCAAGAATTTTGATCTGCTCATCCATAGCTTTATCTGCTGTTTGAACGATACCAATGGCATCATTACCATTTTTTATAGATTGACCTAATGCATTAGCTTGACTTCTTAGGGAATCGGCGATGGTCATACCCGAAGCATCATCAGCCGCAGTTTGAATTCTTAAACCTGAACTAAGTTTTCCTAATGAACCTGATAAATCTCTGTTGTTTCCTACTGCATTCGCATGGGCATTCATAGCGGCAATATTGGTGTTAATTCTAAAACTCATCTTAAATCCTTTTAGTTAAATATTTTTAGCATCCTTGCTAAAACTTCAATAACTATATCGCACTTTGGCTTAAAAAGTTTATATTTTTTTAATTTTTTTTATAATCTTGTAGATTTATAAATAAAAATTTAATTTTATTTATAAATCTTAATATAATTAATTTAGGATTAATCTATTTTTTCTAATAAATAATTTATTCTAGCAGAATACACTACTGTCGCAACTGCATTCTTGAAAAACTCTTTTTTAGACTTTGTATCTTTTATTGGAATTTGTTTTCCATTTATAATAACGTTTGGAATTAATTTTTGTTTTTTAAACTCTTCTTCTAAAAATTTGCTTATATCATCAAGGGAATTTTGTCCATCTAGCATCAAAAGAGTCATTATCTCTATATGGTTTCCTATAAATAGTAAATTCATAGGAGTTGAACAAGATATAACTGAATTTGATCTATTTAAAAAATATTCCAAATAAGGTTTATATACAGATTTAAGTTTTGAAAATTTAGGTTTATACTGTATATCTACAAGCTCTTTATGGGGCAAAATCACCGCATTAGTAGTATCCATTAAATAATAAATTTTAGAAACCAGTTCATCTTTGTTTATTAACTTACAAGCATCCTTGATACTAATGCTAGCTGGAAAAGCATTGTAAAGTGAATTTATCAATGGTTCAATATCCAGTCCTCTGGCTTGTTGCTTAAGCTCATCTAGTTGTTTGCTAAACGCTAAATGGAAATCAGATATATTTTTCAAAATACCATCATCATCAAATACAAGTTTTTGCTCATTTTGCTTCTTTGTTATAAGAGATGAACGAAATTTAGTTGAATTTAAAAAATCAAACATCTGATCTTTTGATATACGATCAGGATATGCTAACTTAGCATACTCCTTTACACTTTGGTTCGCAAATTCATCATATGAGAAGTGAAACTGCATATCTGCTATATATGAGAGCGAAAAATCTTCTAAATCAGCCACAAAATCACTAAGATAAAACGGCTGATTGAAAATCTCAAGATATTCGTGATATAAATAGGCTTTGTCTTTAGTTTCTTCTATTTGATTTATAGTGTCTAATTTCAACTCTCTTGTTAGAATCTGATAAGTTTGCTCAGGGGATATTTTAGTACTAGCATACGCTGCTTTTTCAAATTTAAGAGCGTTTAAAGCAGCTTGGAGTTTGTCTTGTTTATCTGAATTTACAGCTGAAAAACGCATAAAATCTCTTGTTATCTCATTTATCTTCCAACCAGGATATGTATTATAACTAATAAGCGCAACGCCATCATCATCTAAAAGTTCACGCGAACTCTCTAAAATAGCAGCTCTTACCTCATTTGGCACCCAACTATAAACCCCATGAACTATGATATAATCAAAACTCAATTTGTCTTTATAGATACTTATAAGATCACAGATATCCATAGTGATAAGCTCGATATTTTTTATGCCTATTGAGCAAATAGCCTCTTTGCCTATCTTTACTTGCTCATCGCTTAGATCAATACCTATGAAGCATGAATTAGGATGATTTACAGCTTGACCTATAATATTTCCTCCAGATGCGCAACCTATCTCCAAAACTCTAGCATTATCTGGATTTCTAGGTGAAAGTCCGTGCATTCTAGCTACTTCGTAAAGTCTATCTATGCAAGTCATGTTATATGAATTTGAACGGTATAAAACCTCATCATAAGATGCTTTTATAAGATCGTTTATCATTAAATTCCTTCAGTTATAGCCACTCTTTGGCTGATTTTTTAATCTCTTCTAACTCTAAGTTAATATTTCCTGCCAAACTAAATAGCCAGTAGCTTTGAGACGAAATCCATTCAAAAAGCTTATCTTTTTTTTCTTCTTCCGTGTCAATTTTTCGAGCAGCTATAACTGCCAATTCCAGTTCTTGATGCAAAAGTACTTGACCACAACACCCATAAAATGTCGATAAAAATATCTCATCATTGAGATTTGTTTTCAAATCATCTAAAGCGAAAGAGAGATTTTGCATTTTTGTATAGTTTATCTTATCTGCTTGATTTTTGGCTTTTAATTTTTTTGCTTTTTCTACTTCTTTGGCTATCTTTAAAAATAATTTTTCACATTTTTTTTGTAAATTTTCACCATATTTAATAATCTTGAAAATATGCTTTCTTGCTTTATTTAGATGGCGTTCTTTAGCAACTTGACTAATTTTAGCAATAGGAATAAATCGTTTCTTCACTGGTTTAACTAATATCGAATCCGCAATCTCTTTAAAAGGTTTTTCTACAGTACCTTGTATTCTAGCGCCACCTTCAGTGCAGTTATAAACAGTAAATTTGGCAGCTTGTGAAGTACTTTGGATATAATGCTCAAAATAATTTCTAAAAAGATTCCAAACGGTTGTAGTAGCGATCTCTCCGACTCCGCCGTATTTTGGAGCTAATTCTACGCTTGTTTGGCTTGGATCAATTTCTGTTTTTTTAAAAATATGACCTTTTGAGTGACTAGTTCCATCATCTCCAAAAGCCAAATCTTGACCTATAAGAATTATATTTTCATGTCCTAGTTTTAAAGCAATATCAAAAGCCATATGAGCAGCACTTGGACCTCCGCCTATATATCCAAACTTATTATCGTTAAAACCACGCTCATAATGCAGCGGTCTAAGAACATAAGATGTCTGCTTATCTTTTAAATTTTCAATTGTTTTTTCATGCGTTAAGGATGCAGTAACAAATAAAATTCCATCATCAAATTCACTTACTGGATCTTTAAAAAATTTAGATGTAAGTTCTACACGTTCTATAGAAGAGACGTAATCTGGCTTTATACCATGCTTTTTAAGTATAGGATAAGAAGCATCTATAGATATAATAGTTACGTATGGAGCGATTTTTTTAAGAGTCTTAAGCTGTTTAAAAAGAGATGGTCCAGTTGCTACTATAACAGCATCTTTTACAACATTTTTCCGTTTTTTAAAGACACATTCTATAGGATAACTATCAAAAACAATTGGAAGATTCTTAGTGCTATGCTTTATGCCTATGAGAGTATCTTTTGAATCGTTTCCTGCTTCTAAAAACACCTGTTTTATAGCTTTTAATATTTTTTGATTTATATCAACCATACTTGCTTGGTACTCTTTTTGGTTATAAAAATCGTTTACCACATGCATATTATATAGTCTTGAGCTAATTATTACATCTGGAAATAAACTTATAGTATAAAGTTCGATAAATCGTACAAGATCTGGATAAAGTATAACAAGTCTTTCGTTATAAATATCAACTGAAAAGTCTATCAAGCTAAGCGCTATATAAAGTATTTCAAGTTCAGGCTCAAATACTATTATTCTACTGTGAGATTCATTAGACAAAAGAGATTTTATAAATATACCATTTCCTATGCCATAAAAATACAGAGCTTTATGTCTACTATACTCCTCTTCAAAGCTAATAATCTTCTCTTCAACATCTTTTGCCGGGCTTTCATAAAGATATTTTTTGGTTTCTAAATTTATGATATTTATATCAAGAGGATCTTTTCCCATAAATACACCGAATTTTTTATTCTCTTTTAAATCAAATAACATCTTAGCTAATCGCCAACTATAAGTCATTATAGCTGCTATATTTCTATCAAAAATGGTTATCTCTTTTCTTTGGGCTATTTGCAGACCTAATTCTTCATTTAGCTTTAGAAACTGTTTTTCATCTTGATTTAACTCTTTATCTTTCATAATTTTCCTTAAATTTGTATATATAAATTTATGTCATATTAGACCCTATATCGGCTATATAGTTTTTCCTTAAAACAGATCTTTTAAAAATTACTTTGCAATATTAAGAATTTCATAAGAATAATCAAGCTCCTTACTTCCTAGAAATCCAACCGTACCTTTGATATTCTTGTCTAATCTAAACTGAATTTTTATATCTTTTTTAATTGTTTTTATAGTTACGATATCGCCATCACGCAACTTTGCGGCTACTTTAAAATACTCTCCACCCCTAAACTCATTAAATTTAGAATGAGTGAAAATCACAGCTCCATCAAAACTAGAAAGCTCATCAAGTTCATTTAAAACGCCATCTAAACTCAGATCATCACCGTTTAAATTTATAATTCTAATTCCAAAAGCGTTGCTTAATAAATTTAACATAGCTTGTATCTGCTTTGAGTTTATACTATTTAAAACTTCTGGCGAAACGATGATAACTCCGCAATTTTTTATAAACTCGCAAATAAAAGGAAGTTCCTCTTCTCCAACATTGCTCTCGCCGCTTAAGTAACCCTCATCAAGAGAGCTAAAAAACTCATCATCAAACAGATCTTTACAGATAAGTGCTAAAACATAACTAAGACTTCCTATCTCGCACTTAACAAACTTAGCGTTTATATCATCATCTAATGGACTAATAACTAAGATATCATCATTTTTAAAAGTTTCTAGCAAATTTGGCGCTTGAAATGATAGAATACTTGCTAAACTAAGAACTTTCATGCTATTCCTTATAATATGGCAATTTATCTAATTATATCTAAAAATGTTTATGTAATGCTTTTAAAGCGGGTAAAGACCGCCTTAATGTATTTATTATTTCTTAAGCTAAATGCAGGTAGGATTTTTGCATTTTTAAAGGAATCAAATTTGAAATACCAGCTAACATTGATATCTATAGCAAGTTTTGTGATAATAGCAACAGGTCTTGCAGCAGCAAGCGCCATCGTAGTGCCGTTTTTTCTTGCTGTTTTTATAGCTATAGCTATTTCACCCGTGCTTGAGTTTATGCAAAGATTAAAGATACGCCGCACAATCTCATTTGTACTTCTTATAGCTATATTTATAGGAATTTTATGGTTTTTGGGAAATGTAGTATCAAGTGCGTTAAACGGATTTAGCAGTTCGTTGCCTGAGTATCAAATGCAATTTAGGATATTTGTAGATAAAGCAGTAGAGTGGCTAAACTCATATGAGATAATAAAAATAAATAGTTTTGTACTAGAGAGCATAGATACAAATAAGATATTTTCTACAACAAGCACTATCTTAAGACAAACTAGCGAAATAGTCACAAAGTCGTTTTTGGTCTTTTTGCTAGTAGTTTTTATGTTAGTAGAGACTCAAGTTTTTAAAGATAAAGTTGAGTATTTTGCTAAAAAACATATGTCTATGCACAATATCGCAAATGGTTTTATATCAAATTTAAAAAAATACCTTGCCATAAAAACTATATCTTCTATCGCTACTGGGCTTATTTTATGGCTGTTTTTAGTATATTTTGGAGTACCTTACGCACCTTTGTGGGCAGTTTTGGCGTTTATATTTAACTATATTCCTACTATCGGCTCTATTATAGCGGCGATTCCTGCTATTTTAATGTCGCTTTTGGTAAATGATTTAAGCGATACATTGTGGCTTAGCATTATATATTTAGTAGTAAATATATCCATAGGCAACTTTATAGAACCGAAATTTCTAGGTTCAGGACTTGGGATATCAACTCTTGTAGTAATTTTAAGCTTACTTTTTTGGGGATTTTTGCTTGGTATTGGTGGAATGTTTTTAGCAGTTCCTCTTACTATGAGCATAAAAATAGCTCTAAACGAAAGCCCTAAAACTAAATTTATAGCGGTGTTGCTCAGCGATAAGGCGCAGTAAGTGAATAAAATATTTAGCACTATTTTAGCAAGCTACATACTTTTAGCTTTTATAGGAGCTATAATTCTAAGCTTTGATATAATGCGTTTAAAACCTATATCATTTATAGATCTACTTTTTACAGCTACTTCTGCAGTCTGCGTAACAGGTCTCATCACTGTAAATACTGCAACTGATTTTACTGGATACGGACAAGGAGTTATACTAGCTTTGATACAAGCAGGCGGTTTTGGTTATATGAGTTTAGCTGGATTTTTGTTTTTACTTATAGGTAAAAAAGTTGATTTCAAAGGCAAAATGCTGCTAAAAGAGTCTCTTGACTATCCAAATATGCAAGGTATCATAAAATACCTAAAAAAGATTTTTGTTTTTACTATCTGCATAGAAATCATAGGCGCTGCGATCCTTACTTTAAATTTTATGCTTGATATGCCGTTTAAAAAAGCACTTTGGGCAGGAGTGTTTCACTCTATTTCAGCGTTTAATAACGCTGGATTTAGTATATTTGAATACAATCTTGTAGAGTACAGAGATAATTTCGTATTAAATTTGACTATATGCTTTTTAGTTATACTAGGCGGACTTGGATTTTTAGTGCTTAGCGAATGTTTTAACTACTATAAAAAGAGTTCTAGGATAAGTGTGCATACAAGAATAGTTTTAATAGCAACTATCATTTGTATATCGCTTGGTATGGCTGTACTGCTGATATTTGAATGGGATAATTCAAAAAGCATAGGCTCTTTAAACTGGTTTCATAAGCTACTTAGTTCGTTTTTCGTATCAGTAAATCTTAGAACATCAGGATTTAACACGATAGATCTTGGCTCTTTGCATGATCAAAGCCTATTTTTCTCATCTTTGCTGATGATCATAGGAGCTGCTCCTGGTGGTACTGCTGGAGGTATAAAAATAACTACAGTCGCGGTGCTTCTTATATATGCTTACTGCTCTTTAAGAGATAAAGAAACTGTTGTATTTCAAAGAACTATTCCGGAAAATATCGTAAAAAAATCATTTTTGATCTTCATTATAGCAGTATGTTATATTATTATTTCTACTATCATACTAAGTACCACAGACGATAAAGAAAATAGATATTTTTTACCTTTGCTATTTGAAATTTGCTCTGCGTTTGGCACTGTTGGAGTAAGCACCGGCGATGGCGGAAGCTTATCGTTATCAACTAAATTTAGTGATTTTGGTAAGTTTTATATAATAGTTTTGATGTTTATGGGAAGAGTCGGTGTGCTAGTTTTTAGTATGGCGCTTTTTAGAAAAAGTAAAAATAGCAGTATTAAATATCCAGAAGAAGGAGTAGTATTATGAAAACTTACGCTGTTATCGGTCTTGGCAAATTTGGATCGCACGTAGCAAAAGGGCTTATAGAAAACGGTGAGCAAGTCATAGCTGTAGATAAAAATGAAGATAGCATAAGGGAATTTAGAGGAATTTGCGAGAATTTATTTATCATCGATACCACTGATATCAATTCTTTAAAAGACGCAGGTATCGCAGAAGTAGATACAGCCATAGTAAGCATAGGAGAAAATATAGAAGCTTCTATACTAAGTGTTATGGCTTTAAAAGAAGTAGGAGTAAAAGAGGTTATCGCTAAAGCATACACTTTAATTCACGGTAAAATTCTATCTAAAATAGGCACCGACAGAGTTATTTATCCTGAGAGAGACGCGGCAAAAAGGCTTGTAAAAAGCTTCTCTTTAAATCCTAAATTTGAAGTCATAGATGTAACAAATACTATAAAAATAGCTAGATTTAAAATTACCGCGCAATATGCAAATATAGCCGCTGGAGATCTTTTAAGCAGATCAAAATCAGACCTAAAAATAATAGCCTTTAAACGAGAAAATAAATGGGAATATGAAATAGGCGAGTTTTTAGTTTTAAAAAATGACGATGTAGTTTTGCTTTTTGGAAATTCAAGAGAGCTTGAAATATTTATCTCAAATATATAGATAATTTTGTAATTTAAATTATGAATTTACATTATATATTTAAGATTTTATTTATAAATTTAATATTAAATTGTTTGTCAAAAGCCATATTTTCGATATTTAAAGTTTATAAATGACCTATTTTAAAACCATTAAATAATAATCTAAAACTATGAATCTACCATACTTTTGCTCTGTTTTTTAATATTTAAGATTAAATTCATTCAATCAACATTATAATGTTATGGATAAAAAAATAAAGGAGACACATTATGGGTACAAGAAAAGAGCACGATTTTATCGGTGAGTTAGAAATAGCAGAAGACGTTTATTATGGCGTTCAAACATTTAGAGCTGTTGAGAACTTCAACATCACTCACGAACGTCTTTGTAACTTTCCAAATTTCATAGTAGCATTAGCTCAAGTCAAAAAAGCAGCAGCACTTGCAAACTTTGAACTTGGCTTACTTGATGCGAAGATAAAAAATGCTATTTGTGAAGCTTGCGACCTTGTTGCTAGTGGAAAATACAATAATCAGTTTGTTGTAGATATGATACAAGGCGGCGCAGGAACAAGTACAAATATGAACGCAAATGAAGTTATAGCTAACATCGCTCTTGAACTTATGGGTCACAAAAAAGGCGAGTATCAGTACTGCCATCCAAACGATCATGTAAATTTAAGTCAAAGTACAAATGACGCTTATCCTACAGCTTTAAGAGTTGCGATTTACGAGAGACTTTGTGAGCTAACTGAAGCTATGCATATCTTAAAAGATAGCTTTGATAAAAAAGCAGATGAGTTTAAAGACGTTTTAAAAATGGGTAGAACTCAGCTTCAAGACGCCGTTCCTATGACTTTAGGTCAAGAATTTAAAACTTTTTCAGTTATGCTTGGTGAAGATATCGACCGTGTAAGAGAAGCTAGAAACTTAGTACGCGAAATAAACCTAGGCGGAACAGCGATTGGTACAGGTATCAACTCTCACCCAGACTATCCAAAAGTAGTTGAGACAAAACTTCAAGAAGTAACAAAACGTCCATTCATCACTGCTGGTAACCTTATAGAAGCTACTCAAGATACAGGCGCTTATGTTCAAATTTCAGGCGTTTTAAAAAGAGTTAGTACAAAACTAAGTAAAATTTGTAACGACTTAAGACTTCTAAGTAGTGGTCCAAGATGTGGAATAAACGAGATAAACTTACCAAAAATGCAACCAGGCTCAAGCATTATGCCGGGTAAAGTAAATCCTGTTATCCCTGAAGTAGTAAATCAAGTTTGTTTTGCAGTTATCGGAAACGATGTAACTGTAACTTTAGCTAGCGAGGGCGGACAACTTCAACTAAACGTATTTGAACCAGTTATCGCTTATAGCTTGTTTAACTCTATCGCAATGCTTAAAAAAGCTTGCCGTACTTTAGCTACAAAATGTATTGATGGTATCACTGCAAATGAGAAAGTTTGTTCTGATTTTGTTTATAACTCAATTGGTATTGTTACAGCATTTAACCCATATATCGGTTATGAAAACAGTGCTAGTATAGCAAAAGAAGCATTGACAACAGGAAAAAGCGTAGCAGCTATCGCACTTGAAAGAGGACTTTTAACTCAAGATCAAATAAATGATATTTTACGTCCTGAAAATATGCTAAATCCTCATATGACAAATGAAGATAAAAGCAAATTTAAAAAATAATTTTTTAAATTTGAAATAACGAATTTGCCCTAAAAAATACTAAATTTGCCTTGCTTTTGCAAGGCAATAACTTTGGTATTTTGCTACTTTAAGCGACTTTAAACAGTCGTGATAAAGTATAAAAAATAAAAAGGATCTTTATGGACATTATGCTTATTTTACAAGTTATCGTTTTGTTTGGAGCGATATTCTTAGGTGTTAAACTCGGAGGTATGGGTATAGGTTACGCCGGCGGTCTTGGCGTTGTTATTTTAGCCCTTGTTTTAGGTATGAAACCAGGAAACATTCCTTGGGACGTTATACTTATCATTATGTCAGTTATCGCAGCTATCACAGCGATGCAAATGGCAGGAGGACTTGATTATTTAGTTCAAATAGCTGAGAAAATTTTGCGTAAAAATCCAAAATATATCAACTATCTTGCGCCTACAGTTACTTATTTCTTAACTATCTTTGCTGGTACTGGTCACACTGCGTTTTCTATGATTCCAGTTATCGTTGAGGTTGCAAAAGGTCAAAACATAAAACCTGCAGCGCCACTTAGCATAGCAGTTGTTGCAAGCCAAATCGCTATCACAGCAAGCCCAGTTTCAGCTGCAGTCGTATTTATGAGTGGCATACTCGAACCGCTTGGTTGTTCATATCCTATGCTTTTAGCTATCTGTATCCCTACAACATTTATAGGTTGTATGATCACTTCATTTATCGTTAGTACATTTTGGAATCTTGACCTTGACAAAGATCCTGTGTATCAACAAAGATTAAGAGATGGTCTTGTTAAAGAGGTAAAAGGCGCTGAGTATAAAGAGGTATCAAAATCTGCAAAAACTTCAGTTGCGATATTTTTAATCGGCGTTTTAGCAGTAGTTTTCTATGCGACTGCTATATCAAAAAACGTAGGTTTGATCGATCCTGTTATCCTTGGTAGAGATCACGCTATCATCAGCTTTATGCTTACTATAGCTACTCTTATAATTATAGTTTGTAAAGTCAGAACAGATACTTTGGTTCAATCAAGCGTATTTAAATCAGGTATGGTAGCTTGCGTGTGCGTACTTGGTGTGGCATGGCTCGGCGATACTTTTGTTAGCGGTCACATCGAGGGAATCAAGGGTTTTGCTTCTGATCTAGTTGGTAAATATCCGTTCTTACTTTCTGTGGCGTTATTTTTTGCTTCAATGCTTCTTTATTCTCAAGCAGCAACTGCAAAAGCCATCATTCCTGCAGTTATCTTAGCTTTAGGAATCACTCCTGAAAATAGCGGTCAAATTTACATAGTCGTAGCTTCATTTGCAGCAGTTTCAGCTCTATTTGTCCTTCCTACTTATCCAACATTGCTTGGTGCTGTTCAAATGGACGATACAGGTACAACAAGAATAGGAAAATACGTATTTAACCACGCTTTCTTAGTTCCTGGAGTGTTAGCTATAGCTATATCTGTAGCTCTTGGATTTATCCTTGCTCCTATGATGCTTTAATTTTCTTAGTCCGGCTTTTTGTCGGACTATCTAAATATATTAAATTTATTCATTAATTTTTTAAATTCAAACATACTTAAATATATTCAAATAATAAATTTGAAAATAGATTTAACACAAAATGCCTTAAATTCATCATCAGATGTTATATATATCACAAATTTTCTGATATTTAGGCGAAATTTATAAATGTTTTGTTATAATGATTATTAATAATTTTATATAGAATTATATTATGTATATAATTATTTTAAAATATAAAGATTAGAAAAATTAATAAAAAAGGATATAAATTGAAATCTATCAACAGTAAGGTTATGGTGATAATCGCCATTATAATGGCAATGCTAATCGCATGTTTTGTCGTAGTTGAAATTTTTATTTCTAAGGTGAATGCGTCGTTTAATGAGTCAGAAAAAACCAAAAACGAGTATGTTTTGATATATAAAAATATTATTGATGGTGAAAGAGCCGGACTTAATATAAGAAATTTATATATTATCCCTGAGGATAAAAATACATTAACAATACTAGAAAATAGCGTTGATGAACTAGTTACAAACAGAGAGGAGTATAAAAAATTATTAGGCGCTACTAAGCTGCAAACAGATGAAATTTTTAACAAAATAACATCATTTTATAGAAGCTCTATAAATAAAGTAAAAAATAATCAAAACATTACCCTAGAAGACGTCCAAGAAATAACACCTATATGGAGAGAGTATAGAGGATTGCTAGAAAAACAGCTAGCTAGTTTAGAGATTAAAGATAAAAGCACGTCAGATAGTTTTGCTAATGATGTTAATGTACTTACTGTAGGATTTACCGTATTTATCATCGCTATCATCATACTTTCAAGCTTGATACTATTGCTTAGCAAGTCATATCTTCTAAAAGCCATTAGATCCATAGAAAGTGGCCTCAAAGACTTCTTTGACTTCTTAAACCATAAAAATGATAATCCTAAAGCTATAAATTTAAAATCAAACGATGAGTTTGGAGTTATGGCTAAACTTATAAATGAGAATACATCTATTATAAAAGATTCTATGGAACAAGATAATAAAGCAGTAACAGAGTCTTTAGAAAAAGCAAATGAAGTTGAGAATGGAAATTTAAAAGCTAGAATAAATACTATACCATCTTCACCAGGACTTGAGAAGTTAAGACAAGTATTAAATAAGATGATGGATACATTAGAAAGAAAGATAGGATCTGATATAAATGTTATCCAACAAACATTTGATAGCTTTAAAGAGTTAGACTTTACTTCAAGAATACCAAATGCTAAAGGTGAAGTTGAAAAGGTTACTAATCTTTTAGGAGATGAGATAGCTAAGATGTTAAAAGATAATCTAGCTCAAGCTAATAATCTTAAAGAAAAAGCAAATAGTCTAAAAGGTTATGTAGAAAACCTAAATGATAGTGCAAGAAGTCAAGCTAACTCACTTCAAGAAAGTGCAGCTGCAGTTGAAGAGATGAGTAGTTCTATGAGCTCTATAAATGAAAGAGCAGGAGATGTTATAAAACAATCAGAAGATATAAAAAGCATTATAACAATAATCAGAGACATAGCAGATCAAACAAACTTACTAGCATTAAATGCAGCCATAGAAGCAGCTAGAGCTGGAGAGCACGGACGTGGATTTGCAGTTGTTGCAGATGAAGTAAGACAACTAGCTGAAAGAACAGGAAAATCTCTAGCAGAAATTGAAGCAAATGTAAATATCTTATCTCAAGGAATCAATGAGATGAGTCAAAGCATAAATGAGCAAACTGAAGCAATTAATCAGATAAATGAAGCTGTTGCTACTGTAGATGAACAGACTAAACAAAATGTTGCTATAGCTCAAAATAGTAATAAGATAACTAATGAGGTAGAGAGTATAGCAAATGAAGTATTTAATGAGGTTAATAAAAAGAAATTTTGATTAAACTAAATTTGAGCTTTTATTAAGCTCAAATTTATTATCAAACTTAGCCCAAAAATAGGGCTAAGAACTCAAAACTCTAACGTATAAAGAACATCTTTACCGTTTTCATAACTTGAAATCAAAATCTTACCATCTACGAAAGTCATAGCGCGGATATTTAAAATATCTTTTGGCAAACCATAAGCTTTAGTTATGATCTGATCTTTTGGATCTATTACCAACAAAGTATTGTAAGCTTTGCTAAGGGCGTAAAGCATATCATCTTTTATGGCTAATGCTGAAATATAAAGCTCGCCCAAGCTTCTTCCGTCTTTTAATTTCACATTATCACCAAGCTCAGGAATGAACTCAGCAGATAATCCTTTATCACTATTTAAAGTAGAAATAACTATTAATTCCTTATACTTGTTATTTGGCACAGTTATCATATACGTATGTTTTTTATCGCTTCTTGATGTTAATACATAGTAGTTTTTAGCTCTGCTGGTTTTGAGTCTATATCTGCCTATCTCATCAAATTTGTCCGCTCCTTCTAAGAAATATGGGAAATTTACCACTTTATCGGCAGACGGATTTTCTTTTACATCAACGCTGGTTTTGTTTATTCCCATAATACGTATATTATCACCTACGAAATTTGCTCCAGCAAATCTCTCAACGGTAGCAGAAAAATACTTATCTAACACTAAATGCGAGTTTATATTCGTAAGATCTCTATCTGTTATGTACAAACCGTACTCTTCTGTAGATACGAGCATCTTATCGTTTTGATAATTCAAATCACTTATAGGCGAGTTCAACTCTAAAGGGCTGATTTTTTTATCAACAACCGCTAACTCTTCTTCTACTACAATAGGCGAATTTGAATAGTCGGTATCAAATTTAAAGTCCTTAGATGCATCAAGCCCAAGATCAGGAAAATTAACATCTCTTTTTCCAAGAAAATCAGTCGGAAATCTCATATCTTTCCACCCAGCAGCCGACCAAATCGTATATTTGCTATTCCAACTATATCGAACCGGATCACCTTGACCTAGAAACGGCGGAGGTCCTGTAGAAACAAATGCTTGCACGATATTTGAAGCGACAACTATAAAAAATACCCAAAAAGCGACTATATTTGCGATTGTTAATTTTCTAAATTTAGCATCTTCATCTTCAAATTCTTTTAAATTTGGAGCAAAAAATAGTATAACTCCTAACAAAAACACCACAGACCAAAATACTACTTCAGCCCAAAACTGTGTGTGCAAACCTAAAATCGCCACGCCAAATCCTTGTCCGACATCTTCTAACGCGTGATTTCCTAAATGATAAAAACTCTCCCATAACCCAACTGCAGTTATGATAAGAATCATAGCTAAATATCTTGGCTTAAAACCATATCTTAAAACAAACAAAGCTGCAACGCCTATATATATCATACTTTGACGCTGACCCCAACAAAGCGTGCAAGGTGAATCACCAAGAATATACCCAAAAATAAAATTAGCAATCCCAACTGGAAGCGCTAAAATACCTATCACCGCTAATGAAAATAGCAGATAAAATATTTTTGTATTTCGCATAGTCGCTCCTCTTAGAGATTAATATTTGGTAAAATACTCGAAACATGAGCTATATACATAACAGCTGCCATAGCCCAAGCAACAACAAAAATTCCAAAAGCAAGTTTCTCTTTTTGCGGTTTTTTGTAGATCAAAAACACAGCAATAAATGCTAGAATGAGTCCTAGAAATTCCATTACTTTCTCCTAATGTTTAGATATTATCGCAATTACGATTTTTAAATTTAGTTAAATTTTATTTCTGCCTTAAATATAAATTCAATAAAAAGTTTAGCTCAAATTTAAAAACAAGCCAAACAGATATTTAATATATTTTTTAACAACACAAAATTTAGAAATTACCGTTTAAAGATAGATAAAATCTCCTTCCTTCTTCGATTCTATTATAAGTATTTACCCAAGTTTGCGTATTTGCGCTAGTATAAGACTCATAACTATCTGTGAAATCTTTATCCAGAAGATTGTAAATACCTAAATTTAAATTCCAATTTTTATTTATATCATAACGCATACCCGCCGAAGCTAAAAATATATTTTTATAATACTCTTTGTTTAAATTTGTATCTCCCATATATCTGTCTATTTGGTATTCGCCTTTTATCCAAGGTGTAAATTTATTAAATATCTTATAAGATGCTTTTGCAACTATATTGTGTTTTAGACTATCGATTTCTGGCTTTCCTATGCTGGTGCTATCTACACTATCTTTAACTTCGCTATCGGTATAAGTCCATGAAAGATCAAAATTTAAATCTTTTATCGGTCTTACTCCTGCTGCAAACTCTAAACCTTTGTACTCTACTTCACCTTGATTTATAGCTTGTAAGCAACGAGCTGCGCCACATACTCCTATACTAGGAACGGATTGACCTGATCTATAAGTTCTACTTGAAATTTTATCTTCAAACGTAGTTAAAAATCCAGTTAAAGATGTGCTAAATATCCCAGTATCATAAACTGCGCCTAATTCATAATTTACAGAAGTTTCTTCTTTTAAATTTGGATTTCCATATACTGGATATTTTCCCTGACCACTAAAGTTATACTCTCCAGCAATTAGTCTATTTGCATATGGAGCTTTAAAACCAGTAGAAACACCGCCTTTTAATGTTAAATTATCAGTAGCGTTATAAACTAGATATGCTCTTGGAGATATGTTATTGCCAAATATTTCATGATGGTTATATCTGCCACCTAAAGTTAAGAGTAAATTTTCTAAGATTGTTATCTCGTCTTCTGCATAAACAGCAAGCATATACTGATCAAAACTAGTTGGATTTGCTATTTTATCATGCATTTTTTCAAGGCGATACTCTGCTCCGACACTTAATATATTTCTATTTCCTATAGGAACGACTGCTTTAGTATCTAGCATAAAATCTTCAGCTTTTATATCTCTATTTTGACCAAGAAACGCTTGAGTTGGCTGACCTACAACCTCTCTTCCGTCATTTGTAACGCGGTTATACTGCATGGCTGAATTTAAAGTAAATGCGTCGTATATGCCCTCATGAGCAAGATATGTAACTATCTTTGATATATCCATAGTAGGTGTATATCCACCAGTAAGACTTCCGTCCGAGTTTTTTGTGGTTAGGGTTCCTATTTCGCTATTTTTATTGTTATAATGATTTTTAGAGTAGTCTATATCCCATATAATACTATTTTTATCATCAACTAAATAGTTAAATTTAGCTCCTACATTAAATGTATTTGCTCTAGTCGGACTTTGAGCTTGATCTCCAGCCACTCTTTGACCAGAACCGTTTGTAAATTCAACCTTTGACTGCTCTCTATATGAGTTTCTAAAACGCAGATCTAATCCTAATTTATTATCTAGCAATGGACCACTAGCATAAATACCAGTTCCATAAGTATTTCCCCAGCTGCTATCTTCATTTATCATAGTATCTAAGCTAAAAGATGCTCCCCACTTATCACCTACTTTTTTTGTAATTATATTTACAACACCGCCAAGCGCTTCAGATCCATATAAAGTGGACATAGGACCTTTTATCACTTCTATTCTTTCTATACTAGAAAGCGGCGGTAGAAAAGCATTTGAAACTTCACTAAAACCATTTGGACCTATCTCGCCACCAACGCTTTGACGTCTGCCGTTTATGAGAACTAAAGTATAACCAGTTATTCCGCGCATAGTGATATTATATGCTCCTGTTTTGCCTTTACTAGCATATAGATCAACTCCTGGAATATCTGATATAACTTCGGCGATATCGCGATACGGTTTGCTTTGTAGTTCTTTTTTATCAATGACATTTATAGTAGCTGGTGCTTCTTTAATATCTTGAGAAAATCCAGAAGCACTAATAATAGAATGCTCTAACTCTTTTACATCATCTGCCATTAGCGAACTACATAGATAAGTAGCGACACAAAAACTCAATATAGTTTTTTGCATATAGATCCTTTTATGAAATTAATTAAATAAGAATATAATATTATAAAAATATCTATTAATTTATACTTAATTACAATAATAAATATCAAAATTAAATAACTATAAAAATAAAATCGAAATTATACCTATATATAATATAATGATATTAATTATAAATTTAGTTTGTTTTCATTATAATGCTCAAATCACAAAAAATATTTAAGAAAGTAAAAAATGGAATTTATAAAGCAATATATCGATTTAATCATCTTTATCATACTTGGATTAATGGCTTTTATAGCTATTTGGTGTGTTATAGAAAGAGTGTTATTTTTAAACAAAATAGATATAAATGAATATAACAATCAAGAAGATTTAGAAGATAGCATAAGTGAGAATTTAACCACACTTTATATCATATATTCCAATGCTCCATATGTAGGACTTCTAGGTACGGTTATAGGCATTATGATCACATTTTATGATATGAGTTTAGCAGGAAATATCGATGTAAAATCTGTAGTCTCAGGTCTATCATTAGCTCTTAAAGCTACAGCTCTTGGACTTTTTGTTGCTATTCCTAGTTTGATAGCTTACAACGCTCTTTTAAGAAAAGTAAATTTAGTGATCAACAGGTACAAAACAAGGAAACCTAATGATAAAGTTGCCTAAAAATGAGGGTTTAAATATCATTCCGTTTATTGATATTATCTTAGTTTTATTAGCTATAGTACTTAGTATATCTACATTTATAGCTCAAGGAAAGATAAAAGTAGATCTTCCCCAAAGCCAATCTGCGCAAAACTTAGAAGATGATAAAAATAGACTTTCTATAATAATAGATAAAGATAACAAATTCTATTTAGACGAAAATGAAGCTAGCATAGAAGATCTAAAAAATAGAATTCAAACATTAGATCCAGACACTTTAGTTGAGCTAAAAAGCGATAAAGACGCTAAATTTAGTAGCTTTGTCGTGATAGTAGATAGCTTAAAACTAAAAGGACACGATAAATTTCAGATAGTTACGGAAAAAGAGCAATGAAAGAGCTTATTCGCATATATTTCAACCATAAAACTCAAGCATTTTTTATATCATCTATTATATTTTTGCCGATTGTTTTACTATTTTATCAAGCTACTTTGATTTTGAGATTAGAGTTTCAAGATTATAAAGAAGAGAGTTTTGTACTAAGTATGCAAGACTTCATAGCTCCGTCTGTGCAAAACTCCCCTGCGCCAACTCCAAATATACCTCAGATAGTAGAACCTATAGTAGAAAAAATAGAGCCTATAAAACCAAAACCTATTAAAAAAGTGGTTAAAAAGATACAAAAACCTATCAATAAACAGACAAAAACTGAATTTGCACACCAAGTAGAAACAATCAAACCAACAGATATACAAAACATTGAACAGATACCAAGTATTTCATCATCTAAGACAGATATCGCACCTAAAAATACAGTTCAAACTCTTACGTACGGAAAAAGTGATAATCCTCATTTAAAAGAGATTAAAGCTGCTATCGATAAAGCCGGTTTTTACCCAAGACAAGCAAGGAGAATGAGAATGAGTGGAGAGGTTTGGGTAGAGTTTTTATGGCTAAAAAGAGGTATTTTAAAAGATCTAAAAGTTAGTAGAAGTTCAGGTTATGAGTTGCTAGATTTAAGTGCTATGGAAACGATAAAAATAGCTTCAAAAGAGTTTCCTGCGCTAAATGAAGATGCTAGGTTGTCCGTACCGATAGTTTATCACTTAAAATAATAAACTAAATTCAAAAATATAATTAAATTTAAAATATTCTTCTAAATTTAAACACGGTGGTAAAAATTTATCACTGTTTAAATTTAAATATCAAATAAAATTATCTAATATATATTTAAGTAAAATAATATTAAAATGCAATCAATATTACCAAATTAAAACAAGGAAATGTTATGATTAAAAATCTCATTTTGGCAAGTTTATTAGCTATTAATATTTTTGCTGCGACCCCAAAAGATACGATAGTAGTTGGTATAGAAAACGAGACAGCGCGCATAAATCCGCTATTTGATGAAGATCACGATACCGCTCTTGATCTTGTATTTAGCGGACTTACTAAATTTACTCCAGATATGAAAATCGAACCAGACTTGGCAAAAAGCTGGAAAGTAAGCGACGATGGAATTGTCTGGACGTTTTATTTGAGAGATGACGCACTTTGGCATGATGGAGAAAAATTTAGCGCCGAAGATGTTAAATTTACCATAGAGCAAGCACTAAATGATAAACTAAATGCTCCTGCTAGAGCAAGTTTTGAAGAAGTTCAAAGCGTAGAAGTCATAAACAAATATGAGTTAAAAATCACCTTAAAATCACCATTTCCACCGCTTCTTGATGCGCTTAGTATAGGAGTATTGCCAAAACATATTTTAGATGGCAAAGATATAAATAGTGATAAATTTAATCAAAATCCGATCGGCACTGGTCCATTTAAATTTAAAAAATGGCAAAAAGGTAGTTATATAAGCTTTGAGGCCAACAGTGACTTTTACCGCGGCAAACCAAAAGCGGATAAAGTAATTCTTAAAATCGTACCTGATTATAATATAAGAACATATGAGATAAAAAGTGGCGATCTTGACGTAGCACTTATAGAGTCAAATTTAGTAAAAGAGTTAGAAAATGATAAAAATATTAAGATTATAAAACTAAACAGCGCTGATTATAGAGCTTTGATGTTTAATTTTGATAATGAAATACTAAAATCTTTAGCCGTAAGACAAGCTATAAATTATGCTATCGATAGAGAATTGATCGCTACAAAAATACTTCACGGATATGGATTTAGCGCTAATAATCCTATACAAGAAAGCTGGGCAAACGATAAAAACGCAAAAACATATGAATACAACATAAAAAAAGCCAAAGAGATCTTAGCAAATGACGGCTGGGAGCTAAAAAATAAAGTTTTACAAAAAAATGGTAAATCTCTTGAGTTTGATATCTATGCGTTTAATAGTGATCCGCTTAGAGTCACACTTGCTAACATCATCCAAAGCGAATTATCTAAAATCGGTATAAAAGCTCGAGCTATAGCTAAAAATCACGGTGCATTTGAAATAGATAAAATAGATAGCTTCATTATCGGTTGGGGAAGTCCGCTTGATCCTGATGTGCAAACTTATAGAGTATTTAGCTCTAAAATGGACGCCAGCAAAAATGAAAACGGCTGGAATTACAATCATTATAGCGATAAAACGGTTGATGAAACACTTTTAAAAGCTAGAACGACTGATAAAATAGAAGAGAGAAAACTGTGGTATTCTAAATTTATAAATGCCTTGCATGAAAATCCGCCGTTTGCATTTTTAGTTTATTTGCAATATCCATTAGCGTATAGCGACAAAATAAACGGTATTAAGCCGACTATTCTTGGTCATCACGGAGCTAGATTTACTCATAATATAGAAGAGTGGAGTAAAAATTAGTGTGGATATTTGTTGCTAAAAGAGTAGTCCAGACTATCTGTCTTGTCTGCATTTTTAGCTTATTTATATTCATAATGATAGAATTTTCTAGCGGAAATATCGTATCAGGACTTTACGGAGACAACATTCAAGCCTTAAATCCAGCATTAAAAGAGAGAATCTTGGCTAATTTAGGGCTTGATAGACCTCTAATGGTACGATATTTTGAGTGGTTTTTAAATTTTATAAGAGGCGACTTTGGATTTAGCTTTGTAAGCGGAGAAAAAGTCATAGATATAATAAAAGATAGGCTTCCTTATACTCTCATTCTTGGCGTAATCAGCTTTTTTCTTAGCTTTGCTTTAGCGATAGTTTTAGGAGGTTTTAGCGCTATTTTTAAGGGTTCTTTATTTGATAAAATAGTTATGATAATAACTTTATCGTTTTTTAGCGTTCCTAGTTTTTGGCTGGGGCTTATTTTTATAATGTTTTTTAGCGTAATTTTAGGAATTTTTCCTAGTTCAGGAGCGTACTATATAGGAACTGAGGGAAATTTTATAGATTTAGCGCGTCATATGATACTTCCGATTTTGGTTCTTAGTTTATCACATCTTGCCATCTATGTCAGACTTGTTAGAACTACTATTTTAGAGGCTTTGAAAGAGCCTTTTGTTACTAGTTACAGATCTTGGGGAGTTGATAAAAAAGAGATCTATCTAAAACTTGTTTTAAGATACTCATTGCTGCCTGTTATAAGTTATTTTGGCGCAAATTCAGCGGTGATTTTAGGTGGAACTTATGTCGTAGAAACTGTTTTTTCCATCGGAGGACTTGGAAACACAACCATAAACGCACTTTTAGATAAAGATTATCCATTAGCGCTCATCATCATACTTTTAAGCACTATCTTTGTAGTTTTTGTAAATTTAATAGTTGAGATATCAGCCAAAATCTTAAATCCGAGATTTTAGCGGTGAAAAAATTTACTATTTTTACAGCTATTTTGCTTGGATTTATTATCATTTTGCCACTGTTTGCACCATTTGATCCAAATGAAGTAAATTTAAACTCTATAAAATTAGCTCCAAATTTAAAAAATATTTTAGGTACGGATTTTTTAGGAAGAGATGAGCTTTCTAGGCTTTTATTCGCATTTAGAAACTCAATTTTTATAGGGCTTTTAAGCGGAGTTTTTGCTATCATTTTTGCTTTTACTTTTGCTTTTTTGGCACTAAATTCACCAAAAATCGTAAAAACTTTTTTGATGCGTTTGTTAGATGCGTTTTTATCTCTACCTAATTTACTGCTTATACTGCTATTTAGTGCATTTAGTGATAAAGGATTTAATATTTTTACTATAAGTTTGCTTTTAGCGATATTCTCCTTTGGGAGTGCTGCAAAAGTGATACACGATGAGTTTTTAAGTATAAGCAAAAATGAGTATATACTAAATGCAAAGGCTCTTGGTGCTGGGCGACTTGAGATTATGTTTTGTGAAATTTTACCAGTAGCGAAAAATAGCGTGTTCGTGATATTTATAAATATCTGCGCTCACGCCATAAGCACAGAAGCGCTACTTAGTTTTTTTGGGCTTGGACTTATGGTTGGCGAAGCTAGTCTTGGAAATATGCTAAATGAGGCTGCAAAAGCTATATTCGCAGGTGCTTGGTGGCTTGTTTTGACACCGGGATTGGCTATTTTTGTTACTGTTTTATCGCTGATGTTAGTTGGAGAAAGAGTGCAAAAAGATGATTGAGGTTTTAAATTTAAACATAAAAGCTAAAAATACTCAAATTTTACACAATATCAGTTTTATCTCAAACTCAAATTTAGCAATCTTAGGTAGCAGCGGAAGTGGAAAAAGTACGCTTTGCAAAGCTATCTGTTCTATTTTGCCAGATAATTTAAAAGCAAGTTATACAAAGCTTCAAACAGATCAAAAACCTGCTTATATATTTCAAGACTGTATAAGCTGCTTTTATCCATATCTTAAGATAAAAGATACGTTCAAAATGGTTTTAAAAGAGAGTGCAAACTCTACTCATCAAATTTTTGATGAATTACATATACCAAAAAAAGCGTGGGAAATGTATCCTTACGAGCTTAGCCGTGGGATCGCTAGCAGAGTTCAAATCGCACTAAATCTAGCATTAGATGCTAAAATACTTCTACTTGATGAAGTAACTAGTTCGCTTGATGAAACAAATACAAATAGCGTCATAGAGATACTTTTAAGGCTAAATACACAAAAAGTAGTCATCACTCACGATGAAAACTTAGCATTTAAACTCTGCGATGAAGTGCTGGTTTTAGAAAATGGATATGTGACGTATTTTGGAGATAAAATAGGATATTTTTCATGAGTCTAGAAGTTATAAATTTAAAAAAATCATATGGAAAAACTGAAATTTTAAAAGATATCAGCTTTTATCTAAAAAGTGGTGAGAGCGTAGCTCTTATGGGAGCTAGTGGAAGCGGAAAAAGTACGCTTGCAAAATGTATAGCAAAGCTAGAGAGTATCGATCATGGAAGTGTAATTTATAATGGAAAAGATCTGTTAAATTTAAAAAATGCAGAGTTCAGACAAAATATTCAATACGTATTTCAAGATCAGCTAACTGCGTTAAATCCAACAAAATGCGTAAAAGATCTGTTGATAAGCGTTTTAAAGCGTTTTAAAATAGACAAAAAAGATGAATTTGAGCATATTTTAAGCGACGCAAAGCTGCCCTATTCTCTTTTAGATAGATTTCCAAAGGAGCTTAGCGGTGGTGAAAGACAAAGACTTGGTATCGCTAGAGCTATGCTGATAAAACCAAAAATTCTGATCTTAGATGAAGTCACAAGCGCACTTGATAAAAAACTAAAAAGCGAGATACTCCATACTCTTATGCACTATAAAACTCTCCATAAAACCGCAATGATATTTATAACGCATGATAAATTTATAGCAAAAGAGTATTTTGATAGAGTGCTTATGATCGAGCGTGGTAGATTGATTTTAGATTAAACTAGCCAACCCAGATATATATACTAATTAAAACGACAAAAAGCACTGGAGGAGTTATCATAAAACTAAATTTAAAAAAGCTTTTTATACTTATGCAAATACCGTTTTTTTGTAGTATAAATAGCCAAAGTAAGGTAGCCAAAGAGCCAAAAGGAGTTAGTTTTACTCCTACGTTAGAACCTATTATATTTGCATAAATCGCAGCTTTACTAGATATACCATCAAGTGAAATATCCATTATCATTATAGCTGGTAAATTATTCATAACAGCACTTAAAATAGCTGAAAGAAATCCACTAGCCATCACAAAAGCAAATTCCCCAAATGAGCTAAAATAAACCAAAATATCTCTAACAAATCCTAACAATCCTGCATTCTTAAGCCCAAAAACAACTACATACAAACCTATGCTAAACCAGACTATCTGCCAAGGAGCAGTTTTTAGTAGATCTTTTGCGCTTACTACTTTTGAATTTGCTGCGACACATAAAAATACGATAGCACCTCCAAGAGCAAACAAACTCACCGGAAGTCCTAAAAAATCTCCTAAAAAATAACCGCATAAAAGCATAACCAAAAATATCCAACTAAACTTAAAAAGCTTAACGCTTTTTATAGCTGTTTTTGGTTCTTTTAATAGACTTGCATTTACGCTTTTTGGTATATCTCGCCTAAAAATCAACCATAAAAACAAAGTAGAAGTTGCAACGCTAGTAATAAATGCAAAACTCATATCATACATATATGTTGAAAAGCTGATTTTATAGTAGTTTGCTGTAATTATATTTGTTAAATTTGAAAAGACAAAAGGAAGAGAAGCTGCGTCACTGATAAATCCACCTGCTAACAAAAACGCGGTTATGGTTTTTAAATTTAGTTTTAAAATTTTCATTTTAGCAAGTATTATAGGTGTTAAAATAAGCGCAGCAGCGTCATTTGCAAATAGAGCCGAAACAAAAGCTCCAAGCAAAATCAAATATATAAACATCTTTTTTGCACTATTTTGAGCAAGTTTTGCAACAAAAAGAGCGCTCCACTCAAAAAAACCTATCTTATCAAGAACCATTGAGAATAAAATTATTCCGATAAACGTTAAAGTCGCGTCCCAAACAATGCTCACTACTTCTAAAATATCATCAAAATCAACCACACCAAATGCGTAAGCAGCCACTGCACCTAAAACTGCTGAAGTGCCGATTCCAAGAGCTTTTGGCTGCCATATAACTAAAACCATAGTGATTAAAAATATAAAAGCGGCTATAAACATTTATCTGCCTTAAATTTAAAATCGCTATGTTAGCAAAAAATAGCAAAGACTAAGTTTAACTAAGATTTTAGATAAATTTAATTATAATATTTAACTAAAATAACTCCGAAGGCGACAAATGAAGGTTTCTATTAAAGAAGCAGCTGAAATTTTGGGTATCACGAGAGAGGCCGTTTATAATAGAATTCGCAGAAACTCTTTAAAAAGCGAAGATATCAGCGGAGTTAAATACGTTATTTTAGATGATAAAGTAGCAAAAAAACCTTCTAACAAAACCATAAAAACTAAAAATCAAGACGAATTTACGAATTTTTTACTCTCTCAAATCGAAAATCTCAAAGAGATAAATAAGCAGTTATCTGCAGATAAAGATAGAATTTTTAAAGAAAAAGAGCAGCTTTTACTAGCCAAAAATGAAGAGATAAAAGAGATCTATAAAAACAGTGACGAGAGGCTAAAAAGATTTTTGCAGATGTTAGAAAGCTCATTGAATTTACCTTCACAAACGCAAAAACCATTAGCAATAGATGTAGAATATGAAGAGATAAAAGATAAAAATTGGATAACTTTGAGTGATTTTTTATTAAATTTAAAAATAAAACCTAAAAAGTTAAAAAAACTTCAAAATTATCTGCTAAAATGTGTAAAAAAAGGCAAACTCTCAAAGCTAGAAAATGGAGTTATATATATAAAAGCCGGACTTAGCTATGAAAAAGTAAAGGAGAAGATGTGAAGCATATAAAAACATTAAAAGAGATAAGCAAAATCAGCGGCGTCGGAGCCATACTCATATTTGGTTTAGCAGCGTGTGGAAATACTGAACAAAAAAATGCCAACTCAGCAGTGCAAGAAGCTAGTCAAAAACAAGGCGCAACAGTATTTATCGAAAAAAATAGCGACGGAAGTTATAAAATAGCAGACGAATTTCCAAGCAATGAAACAAGAGTATTTTTAAGAGAGCCAAACGCCGATGGAGCTATGAGCGAAAGACTTTTAAGCCAAAGCGAACTCGATAAACTTATGCAAGAAGAAAATGCCAAAATAGACGCCGGAACTAGCGGACTAACAAATCAAAATGCTAGTGTGAGTGGTGGTGGAATGAGCCTTGGAGAGACTATATTAGCTAGTGCAGCAGGTGCGATCATAGGAAGCTGGATAGGAAGCAAACTATTTAATTCTCCGGGCTTCCAAAATCAACGTCAAGGCGCATACAAAAATCCATCAGCTTATAATAGAAGCGTAAATAGCTTCAACAAAGCCGGAACTGCAGCTGCTGGCTCAAAAGCAACTACTGGCAAAAGTGGATTTTTCGGAGGAAATAAAGCAGCTACTAGTAGCTCTACTTCTACGACTAGTGGCGGTTGATATTTGTGATAAATTTGTGATTCAAATTTGGCTTAGAATTTGCTTGATATTCTCAAAATTTAAGGAGAAAATATGCAAGCTATAAATGAGTTGAAATCTATTTTCAATAGCTATATAAGCATAACTAATAAATTTAACAAAGATGATAGCTTTTCTAAACTTTTAGATGAAAGTTCTGCAAAACTTGATGAACTTGAAAACAGGATGAATGAGCTAAAAAGTTTAGCAAAAAGCGATGAAGAGATGTTTAAGGTTTTTGATTTTATGCAGATTATGACTCAACTTATGTATGGAAATGTAGATGAGAAAGAGCGAGATAAACTCCTTAGCAAAGCTGCAAAAATCAGTAATAGTTTATAAAATAATTAAGGGATATGATGAATTTAAAAAGTATAAAAGCGTTAGATAATGAGTATTTAGAAAGTATCGGCTTTAGTTGGCATACAGATCCAGACAACACTCCATACGTAGCAGATGAGCTAGTAGTCGTGAGTCAAGATGAGTGCGAAGCATACTATAAAGCTGCAAATGAGCTATATGATATGTATATAACAGCAGCTCAACACGTCATAGATAATAATCTTTTTCACGAACTAGGAATTCCTTTTAATCTCATCGATACGATAAAAAATAGCTGGGAAAATGATGTGCATTGGCATCTTTATGGTAGATTTGATCTTGCTGGAGGACTTGATGGCAAACAGATAAAACTCATTGAGTTTAACGCAGATACGCCAACTAGTGTATTTGAAACGGCTATAGTGCAGTGGGCTATGCTAAAGTTTAATGATATGGATGAAGAAGCGCAGTTTAATGATCTATATGATAGCTTAGTAGAGAATTTTCGCAGACTAATAACCCTTGAAGAAGATACCAGTAAATTTGATGAGTATTATGAAGGATGGGGGATATTATTTAGCTCAATAGCAAACAACATAGAAGATGAAAATACAACAAGACTTTTACAAAGCGCAGCGATAGACGCAGGATTTAAAACTGAATTTGCCTTTGTTAGCGAAGTGGATTTCAGTGATGAAAACGGAATTTCTTACAACGGGGAAAATTACGAATACTGGTTCAAACTGATTCCATGGGAAAATATCGCAGTAGAAGAAGGCGAGTTAGCACTTATCTTAAAAAATATTATCGAAAATCAAAAAGCAATTATCCTAAATCCAGCCTATACGCTTTTATTTCAAAGTAAAGGTATGATGAAAATACTTTGGGATCTATATCCAAATCACCCGCTTTTATTAGAAAGTAGTTTTGAACCTTTAAAAGGCAAAAAACAGGTCAAAAAACCATTTTTAGCAAGAGAAGGAGCGAATATAAGCATTATAAATGAAAATGGTGAAACTGAGTTTGAAACAGACGGAGAGTACGCAAACGGAAAATTCTTATATCAAGAATTCGCAGATTTCAACAAAGACGCTAAAGAAAATAGCTATCAAGCTGGACTATTTTTTGCATTTGAAGGCTCAGCACTTGGATTTAGAAAAGGTGGATTAGTACTTGATAACTACTCTAAATTTGTAGGACACGTGATAAAATAGTGAAAACTTTAGTAGCTATAAGCGGTGCTAGCGGTGCTCATTTAGGGATCAAACTGGCAAATGTTATTGCTAGTTTGGGAAATGATACACATATTATTATCAGTGAAAATGCGTTGATCTCTATGCAAAAAGAGGAAGTTAGCGAACAAATTGATAAAAATATACGAATTTATTCAAATAATGAAATTTGGGCTGCTCCAGCTAGCGGTTCGTCCAAATTTGAAAATATGATAATCGCGCCTTGTTCCATAAATTCCTTAGCCAAGATAGCTTCTAGCATCAGCGATAATCTGATTTTAAGAGCGGCTGCAGTTATGATAAAAGAGCATAAAAAGCTTGTTTTAGGCGTAAGAGAGATGCCTTTATCTGCTATCAGTCTTAGGCAAATGGCGGATTTAGCAGCACTTGGAGTTATCATAGCGCCGCCCATTATCGGGTATTATTCTGGGATAAAAAGTCTTAAAGATATGGAAAATTTCGTGATAGGAAAGTGGCTAGATACTATTGAAATAAAACACGATATTTTCAGTCGTTGGGAGTGATCTGTATCAAAATGTTACTATAATTTTATGTTATTAGTAAAATTTTTATAAAAAATTATAGTTATAAGAGTTTTTTGATATAATTGTGATAGAAACAAAAAAAGGATAAGATATGAAAATAGTATGCTTAGATGCCGATACACTTGGAAACGATATTGATTTAAAATCTGTATTTAGTGAGTTTGGGGAGTTTATCAGCTATCCTAAAACTGCACCAAATGAGACTATAAATAGATTAAAAGATGCCGATATCGTGCTTACAAATAAAGTTTTAATCACACAAGAAGTTATAAATTCTTTAAATTTAAAACTCATCTGCGTAACTGCAACTGGAGTAAATAACGTAGATCTTGACGCTGCTGCTAAAGCAGGAGTAGCTGTTAAAAATGTCGCTGGCTACTCTACAAATAGCGTTGTGCAACAAACTTTTGCAAATCTTTTATCATTGGCGAATCAAACAGAGTATTACGACAACTACTGCAAAGATAAAAACGGCTGGGCTAAAAGTCCTATTTTCGTACATTTAAATGATCCTATTTATGAGTTAAACGAGAAAAAATTCACAGTTGTAGGACTAGGAACTATCGGAACTAAAGTAGCAAGAGTGGCACAATCTTTTGGCTGCATAGTTTCTTACTACTCAACAAGCGGTAAAAACAGTAGCAATGAGTTTCAAAAAGTTAGTTTTGATGAGCTATTACAATCAGATATCATCAGCATACACGCACCTCTAAATGCAAATACAAAAAACCTATTTGATGAAAAAGCACTTTCAAATTTAAAAGACGGTGCTATAATCGTAAATTCAGGTAGAGGCGGTATAGTTGATGAAAATAGTATCGCAAAACTCATTGATGAAAAAAATATCTACTTTGCAACCGATGTTTTAGAAACCGAACCTATGAGAGGCGATCATCCGTTTTTAAACGTAAAAAACAAAAATAGACTTCTCATCACTCCGCACATCGCATGGGCAAGTGTAGAAGCTAGAAAATGTCTTGTGGAACTAGTAGCAAAAAATATTAGAGATTTTATAAAAGGATAAAAATGGCTGATGAACATAGCTTTGATATAAGTGCGAGCGTAGATCTTATGGAGGTCAAAAATGCGCTTGAAACAGCGAAAAAGGAAGTTTCAAGCCGATTTGACTTTAAAGGCTTAAAAGCCCAAATAGAGCTAAACGAAAAAGAAAAAACCATAACTCTTCTTAGCTCAAGCGATAGTAAAATAGATGCTTTAAAAGATATCGTTTTGAGCAAACTCATAAAAAGAGATATTCCTCCTGTTGCTATAACTGAATTAAAAAGAGAAAACGCAAGCGGTGCAAATACAAAATGCATTTTAAAACTAAACGATACTTTAGATAGCTTAAATGCAAAAAAAATCACAAAAGCTATCAAAGATGAAAAACTAAAGGTAAATGCAAGCATAAGAGGCGAGGAAGTAAGAGTTACTAGCAAATCTATCGATGAGCTTCAAAGCGTTATAAAGCTTGTGAAAGATTTAAATTTAGAGCTTCCGCTAAGTTTTAAAAATTTAAAATAAAGGATAAAAATGGGTTTCAAATTTAAAAAAACAATGCTAATTGGAGTATTAGCGATATCTACTTATTTAAATGCGGCTACAGAAGGAAATGAATATATAAAACTAACCAAAGCTCAGCAAATTCCAGACGCAGAAGATAAAATAATAGAACTGCTAAGTTATGGCTGTATCCACTGCTATAACCACTTTAAAAATGGAACTTTAAAATTTGTTTCTGAGTTTTTTCCAGATCTTAAATACGAAGAGTGGCAAGTAAAACAAATGGGCGAGTATGGCTATCAAATGGCTGAAGTATTAGCATACGCAAAAATGCTAGACGGAAAAAGCGGTATAAACTCTTTAAGCGTCAAGTCATCATTTCATCAAATTTTAAAAGCGTATTTTGAAGCAAATTTCAAACAAAGAAAAAGATATAATGATGCAAATGCATTTTATCAAGTCGCCATAGACGTATTGAAAAATCAACTAAATAAAGATGTTAGCGTGCAAGATATCGTAGATTACGCCAAAAGCGACGCAGGCAAAAAACAGATACAAAGATTTGATGATGGATTTGAAGTAGCAAAGCTAAATGGAACCCCGGCTTTTATCATCAAGGGAAAATATCTAATAAATTTAGAAAAGATAGGTAGCGCAGAAGAGCTAGTAGAGGTGATTAGCGAGATAGTCAAACTGGATTAACTGGAATTTGGCTTAAATTTAAATATTAGTTTTATATTTATTATGTTATAATTTGCGCTAATTTTTATTAGCAAGGATTATAATATTATGACTTTTTCGAATGTGGCTCAGGATCTTGCTATAAAATATGCGGATTTTACTATGCAAAGATCGCTATATAATGGGCTAAATATCGATATATTACAAAATAATCTACCAAAAACAGCAGACGCAAACAAAACGTATATGCTTTACGCACATGTGCCGTTTTGTCATACATTTTGTCCGTTTTGCTCGTTTCATAAGTACAATTACGATGAGAGTGCAGCTAAAAAATACTTTTATAGCTTGAGGCTTGAAATGGAGCAGATCAAAGAAGCCGGATTTGACTTTCATTCTATGTATGTGGGTGGTGGAACAACTCTTATAAATGAAGATGAGCTCTTAAAAACGCTTGAACACGCAAAAAAACTATTTAATATAAACGAAATTTCTTGCGAAACAGATCCAAATCACATAGAACCTAGCAATCTAAAACGCTTCTTAGGACTTATAGACAGGCTTAGCATAGGAGTTCAAAGCTTCAATGACGAAATACTAAAAAAAGTAGCCAGATACTCTAAATTCGGCTCAAAAGATCTACTCATAGAAAAACTATCAAAAGCAGTTGGCATACTTCCTATTACCAGCATAGATCTGATATTTAACTTTCCATTTCAAACTAAAGACGAGCTGCTTTACGATATACAAACAGCCATTGCCATAGACAGCGAACAAGTTACGTTTTATCCACTTATGAAATCAAATATAACAAAAGATAAAATCGCAGCTAGCTTAGGTTATAGTAACGAAGATAATGAACGTGAATTTTATGAGATAATATGCTCTAAATTTAAAAATTACTATCAAAATAATGCTTGGTCATTTTCTAAACAAAGCTCAAATTTAAAAGATGAATACGTCGGCACAGGCAACCAGTACGTAGGCGTAGGAAGCGGTGCTTTTAGTTTTTTAAACGGTGAGCTTTTCATAAATGCTTTTAACCTTGATGAGTATAGCAAACGAGTAAATGCCAACAGAAGCGCTACCATAGCAAAATGCAAATTTAAAAAAAGAGATAAAATAAGATATCTCTTTTTAACTCAACTTTTTGATGGCAAGATAGATATCGATAAATTTAACCTCGAAAATGGAGTAAATTTAAAACTTGATTTATACTTGGAAATAACGCTTTTAAAAGCTACAAATGCTATCAAAATAATAGATAAAGAGATAGTTTTAACTGATTTTGGAAGATATCTATGTGTAGTTTTGATGAAGGAGTTTTACATCGGTATGGACAAAGTAAGAGCTACTTTTAGAGACGATGCTAAGATAAAATATAAAAAACGTTTAAGAATTATGGATAAGCAATGAGCATAAAATAGCAATTAAAATTTGAAAAAACCTTTTAAAAGCTATTTTAAAAATTTAAACTAGTAAGCAAGAGTAGTTGAACTTAAATAGACAAAATGGAGTATTAATTAAATTTATACTATTTGTTTTATCCATAATGTAATATGATAAATCTATAAAAGTCCTACTCTTTTATCCTCATCAAATGCTGAACTAATCTCTCGTTTTATCTCATTTTCAAATATCTTCATAGTAAAAACTCCATCTTCGCTTATAGCTGTTTTAAGCGCGGCGTTTTTAAGTACAAGCATTATCTGCGCACCGCTAAGTGCATGTTTCGCAAGTTTTTCTATGTTAAATCCACTTTCAAAACTACCGTTTTGCGGAAGTACTCTTTTCCAAATTTCAAGTCTAGCTTTAAAATCAGGCTTTTTAAACTCAATCTTATAATCAAATCTCCTTGAAAAAGCGTGATCCAAACTCTGCATAAAATTCGTAGTCGCTATAAGAACGCCTTCAAATTTTTCTATCTGCTCTAAAAATATATTTTGCATTTGATTATGCATTTTATCGCTTCCTGAGCTAGTTTCTATACGAGTAGAGAGAAACTGATCAGCTTCATTTAGCAACAAAACAGGTTCTGTTTTAGTCTTTGAGCAAATTTCTTTATACGTATCAAATATCTTTCGTACATTTTGCTCACTCTCACCGACATATTTACTTAAAATTTTAGAACAATCAAAGCTTAGAATTTGCTTTTTAAGACTTTTAGCAAGACTTAAAGCACTCATCGTCTTTCCAGTGCCAGGACTTCCGTAAAAAATGACTTTTACTTGAGCGCTTTTTCTTGATTTGATGCCCCAAGTATTTAGTCTAGTTAGTACTTTTTTATCTACTTGTTTTAATATATCATCTAAAAGCTCTTTGGTTTGCTCATTTAAAACAACGTCGCTTAGGTCGCTATTTGGCTCTATAAGCTCAAATATCTCACTCTCTTTAACCAGAGTTTCTAGTTTTAATTTTTTTGTTTTTTTGGAATTTTGAGGGTGCATTATAAGCTGCAAAATCTCTTCAGTGATAAAAAAACTCCTGCTCACGCTACCAAACGCATTTAATACCTCATCATAATCTATAAGTCCGCTTTCAAGCAAATTTGACCCATCTTCAAGCAAACTTCTGCTTTTCATACGCTCCATATCGTCTTTGCTAACTAGGCTTATAAGAGTATTTAAATCCCGCAAAGCCTCAAACTCTCCACTATACTCCTCTTTTAAAAGTGCTAGAAATATAACTTGCTCTTTTGAGTTTAAGCTATTTTCTTTAAATATCTGCTCACAGGCTAATGGAATTTTGCTTATTTTAAGGCGATGTTCTATGAGATTTTCTGTGATAGCTATCTTTTTATCGAGCTTTGCCTTTGAGTTTTGGCTGTGATTGCTAACTTTTTTTTGGTATAGTTCAATCCTTAAAAACTGATCCTTTAAATACTCCAAATGATCATTATAAGGCTCATTTGGCGGCACTTGACTAGGTGCTTTACCCTCTTCAAGCAACACTAAAAATAACTCGCTTAGCTCAACTTCTGTGTATAGCATACTAAGTCTGCTGGATTTTTGTTTCCCATTTTCTTTAAAAAATGAAAAGTTTTGTGAGATATATCCTAGATCAATTAGATTTTTTAAATTTGAGATATGATCCAAATATCCAAAATCCTTATCTGTAAAAACTGTATTTAACAGATCAAAAACACTCATCTGGCTAACGCCTTGGATAAAACTTCTTGTCATATATTTCAAAATTTCTAACTCGTCTTTGTCGCATTCTAGAATTTGAAATATCTCTGAGCTTTGATTATCGTTTAAAAAGTCTTTTAAATACTTCAACCTAATTTATCCTTTACTTTATCTTTTAAAACTCGCTTAAGTACTTTTCCAGCAGCATTCTTTGGAAGTTCATCTGCAAAATATATATGTTTTGGTATTTTAAAATTTGCCAAATGTTTCTTTAAAAACTCTTTTATCTTTATAGCGTCTATACTCATATCTTCTTTTAGCTGAACAAAAGCTATTACATCTTCATCTTCGCTCTCATCTTTTACGCCTATAACGGCGCAAGCTTCTATCTCTTCTAATCTATAAATTATCTCCTCTATCTCTCTTGGATAGATATTTTGTCCTTTTGATATGATAAGATCTTTTAAGCGATCAACTATATATAAAAATCCATCTTCATCAATTTTTCCAAGATCTCCGGTTCTTAACCAGCCATTTATTATGGTATCATCTGTAGCGCCTGGATTATTTAGATATCTTTGCATAACGTTATCGCCTTTTACGATTATCTCGCCGACTTCACCGATCTTTTTTTCCATCATTTCATCATCTACGATTTTTACATTATACTCAGTAAGAGGAAGCCCGACGCTTGAAATTTTTTTATGTTCTGGACGATTTACGCTTACTAAAGGACTACACTCGCTAAGCCCATAACCTTCTAAAAGCTGAGCGCGTGGGAAAATTTTTGCAAAATCATCGATAGTCTGTTTTGCAAGAGGTGCTGAACCGCACACAAAATATCTAATAGAATTAAACCACTTAAAATACCAAGGAATTTTAGCTTTTGCCATAGCCGAGTATATAGCAGGAACTCCTAAAAATACGCTTACACGTTTCAATAACGTCTGTTTTAGTACATTTGAAAATGGAAACACCGATTTTACTATCACAGCAGCGCTTGCACTAAATAGTGGCAAAAGAACCATCACAGTAAGAGTAAAACTATGAAACATCGGCAAATACACGATAAATCTATCTTTATTTGTGATAGTAAAAATTCTATTTATCCCAACTAAATTTGAAAAAACATTTTTGTAGCTTATAACTGCACCTTTTGGATGACCAGTTGTCCCTGAAGTATATATAATACTAGCGATATCATCTATGCTCACATTTTGATTGATTTTGTATGGCGAAAACTCTTCATATGAAGAAAATGAAATGTATTTGTCGTTTAAATTTTCATATTCGCCGATAACTGCTATCTTGCGTAAATTTGTTTTACGCTCTAAACCTGAAATTTCCTCCAAATACGAATTTGATACGATAAGCATTTTTGCGTCGCAATCATTTAAAATATACTCAAACTCATTTTTCTTTAAAAATGTATTTATCGGTACAGCCACTGCGCCTATAGATGTTATCGCCAAAAATGCCACTATAAACTCGGGTGAGTTTGTAACTATCATAGCAACTCTATCTGCGTACGATACTGCGTTGCTTTGCAAAAAAGCCGCACACATATCAACTTTTTTTCTCAACTCTTCATAGCTGATCTTCTTTTTATCATCAAATATAGCTATGCTTTTTGGATGCTCGTTCGCTGAGTTTATGAGCATCTCATAATAATTGTTAAATTTGTATTCCATCACTAAAACCTATATTTTATACCGAAATTTAAAATCTGCGCATCTCCATTTGCCATCTCTCCAACTACATTATTAAAAGAAGCAACTTTATCTTCTTTATTTATATGTCTATCTTTTCTTTGCTGATATAAATAGCCGATTGCAAACTCAAGATCGTCTCTAAATTTATAATTAATACCAAGAGAATATATATACGCTCTAGTATCAGGTAGTTCAAAACCTATATAATTTACATTGCTAGGGCTTTCATCATATGCGAAACCGCCCATAAGTCTAAATTTATCATTCATATCCCACACCATACCAAATCTATATGTGTTTGAATCTTTCCATTTTTTCTCTACTGGATGATCGAAAACTTCCTCAGAAGGAACTCTAGTCGCGTAATTAAAATTAAAACTTACTAACTCCGACCAGAAACTTCTTTCAAAAGCAGCTAGAAAAGTTACATCTTTGACTTTGTAAGCCATAGCTAAATTCAAAGCCGCAGGTAGAGGAATTTGCACATCAACAGAGCCGTTATAAAATCCGTTAAATCCGGCTAAAGCAGATAGATTAGGAGTAGTTTTTGAAACTATATTCGCATCGCCTTCTAAATCCAGATTAACTTTTGATCTATAAGTAGCTGCAAAACTTAAATTTGAAAATGGTCTATAAGTAGCTGCAACGTTCCATCCAAAGCTTAAGTCATTGCCATCTATATGTCTATTTGCTTCTAACAAAAATGCATTAGATATCATTCCATAAGGATTTGTATCTACCTTGCCATAAGAATAGACAGCCCTTACTCCAGCTCCTATACTGATCTTATCATTAACTCTATAAGCTGCGCTAGGATTTATTTCAAATACTCTAAGAGAAAATAGTCTAGCCGTAGAAGCAGGATATTTATCTACCCATCTCATATCAAGCCCTGATGGAACAGCAAAGCTCAATCCAAAACGCCAATCTGGTATGTATTCTGGTGATACGAAGTTAAAAGTAGGTATTAAAAAATCCGCATTTTTAGACGAAACAGCGTAGTTATGTTCATTTGGAAATTGTGGATTAAACGTGCTTGAGCCAAGATGTATATATGAAAATGAATTTTCAAAATAGTGCCTACTATCTTCAAAATACATCATATTTGCAGGATTGTAATAAGCTGCGTCAGGACCAAAACTATAAGCTATGTTTGATGCGCTCAAAGCTACAGCGTCGCTACTTTGCTCTGGTATTTTATAACCAGCAGCATTTGCTAAACTTACGCAGCTTGCAAGCAACAAAGCTCTTTTTAAATTTATCATCAACTTCCTTTTATTAAATTTCTAAGAGCTATGATCTCATCAGCCCATATACTATTATCTATCGTTTCTAAAATAAGAGGTATCTCATCTATCCTTTTATCATTCATAATATTTTCAAATCCACTCCAGCCGATACAGCCTTTTCCAAGACTCTCGTGACGATCTTTGCGGCTTGCTAGATCGCATTTGCTATCATTTAAATGCATACCGCTAAGATACTCAAATCCAACTATTTTCCCAAATTCGTCCATAGTTTTTTCATAAGCACTTTTGCTCCTGATATCATATCCGCTGCAAAATAAATGACAAGTATCTATACAAACTCCGATACGATTTTTATCATAGCTATTTTTTATCAAATAGCTTAGATGTTCAAATTTAAAACCGATATTGCTACCTTGACCGGCTGTATTTTCTATGACTAATTTAATATCGCTTGAGTTTTCTAGTATATGATTTATCGAACTAGATATATTTGAAAGGCAGATGTTTTCATCTATCTCTTTTAGATGTGATCCTGGATGGAAGTTTATCATTTTTAAATTTAGTAGATTGCATCTGTGAATTTCGTCTAAAAACGCGTCTATACTCTTTTTTCTTTGCTCAGGAGCTGGATGACCTAAATTTATAAGATAGCTATTATGAGGTAGTATATGCTCTAAAGATATATTTGCATTTTTTAAATTTGTATTAAAAGAGGATATTTCTGATTTGGTAAGTGGTTTTGCGCTCCATTGTCTTTGATTTTTGACAAATAAAGCAAATGCGTTCGCTCCGATACTTTTAGCATTTAATGGAGCATTGCTTACTCCGCCACTAGCACTTACGTGCGCTCCTATGTGTTTCAATCAACCTCTTTCATAATAATTTTTATGTCGTTTTTTTGATCAACAAAACTCATTTTACCGTCACAAACTTTGTATTCTACTGAAATTTTACTTATTATTTGCTCAAATCCACAACTAGTAGTGACAAGGTCAGCTCCAAAATAGATCGGATTTTGATTTAAAATATCTTCTAAAAGTTCGGCGTAATGAGAGCTTAAAAAGAATTTCCTATTAAAAACCAGTTTATCATCGCAAGCACCGTTTATACAAATTTGATCTTTTATGCGAAGATCTAGTATATTTTTTCCGCTTGCGTATATCTGCAAATTTGTATAATTTTTATAAAAATGTATGAATCCAGCGTCGTTTATTTTGAGATTTTTTGACTTTATAAGCAGAGTTATACTTTGTGAGCGTTCGCTACTAAGAGTCGCGCATCCGCTAAAAACAGAGATACAAAAAACAAGTAAAAGCAAACCATAAGTTTTAAACAAAACTTTTCCTTTTAAATTTTAGAATAAAAATCGAAATGATATTATATAATAAATTATTAAATTTGTTATACTTTTAAGTGGTATTTAAGTAATAACAGAGTATAATCTCACTTCCAAAAACAAAACCGCAAAAGTGGCCCCTTCGTCTAGCGGTTAGGACATCGCCCTTTCACGGCGGTAACACGAGTTCGAGTCTCGTAGGGGTCACCATTACTCTACTAATCAAAAATTATATTTTTATCTTATCACATACATTTTTAAATTTAAATAAACTACTCAAATTGCATTTAAATTTATACTTTTCAAATTTAAGCCTAATCATATCATAATTTATTTCTAAATTTATAATATATTTAGTTTTTTTATATAGTTAAAATACAAAAAAATAGTTATTAAATATATTTAAATTTATATAAATTTAAAGCCTTATTTGCATATGTTTCAACTAAAAATTTTACTTTATAAATATTATTATATAATAAATATATTAATATATATTATTTAGTTTATATTTATAATTGTTTATATAAAATGTAACTCGGTTTTATATATAAATTTTGCTAAAATATGTAAAAGCTGGTAATAGAACATAAATATTTATAAATTTATTACTTCAAACTCTCATAAATTAGCAAAATCAAAAAATAATCCATACATCTACACATGGGGGACGTAATGAATTTTTTTAGAAATATTAGCATAAAAACTAAAATGTTTATTTTTATGCTAATACCTCTTGCATCTTTGCTGTTTTTTTCCGTTTTGCTTATCGTAAATAGATATGAGATATATAAAGAAGCAAAATTTCTTGATAATGGCGTGATATTATCTACAAAAATATCTCTTGTTATCCATGAATTACAAAAAGAGCGAGGCGCATCTTCTGGATATCTTGGCTCAAAAGGAACCAACAAAGATTTCGTAAATACACTAAAATCGCAAAGAGAGCTTAGCGATCCTCAAATACAAAACGTAACTAATTTTTTAATTAAATTTAGCCAGATAGATCATTCTCAAGTAGAGCTTGATAAAAGTTTAAAAAACGCTTTAACATTTTTAAAAGACATTGATGGGCTTAGAAAGTCCATAGATAGCCTAAATATAGAATCAAACGCGGCTTTAGGAAGATACACAGCAACTATCTCATCTTTAATAGATGTTATAACAGAAGTATCTAAAATGAGCACAAATGATGAAATAACAAAAGAATTAACCGCTTATATAAATTTCTTGAACGTGAAAGAAAATATAGGAATTCAAAGAGCTATCTTATCAAATACTTTTAATGCGGATAAATTTAACGAAGGTATATATGAAAAATTCATCTCATCTTTATCTGCTAAAAATCTTTATATGGCAAATTTTGAGAAATTCGCCTCACAAAATAATATCGAAATTTATAAACAAGCCACAGAAGATCCAAGCTTTGCAGAAGTAGAAAAAATGATAAATGTAGCTAAAAATAGAGCCGATGAGGGAGGATTTGGAATTTCTGGAAAAGCCGCGTTTGATACATTTACAAAAAAGATAAATATACTAAAAAACGTTGAAGATAGCTTTGCAAAAGAGCTTTTAAGCTCCAACCAAAAAGTTATGGACTCAAGCGCTTTTAGCCTTTGGATAATGATATTTATAGTAACGACTTGTACTGGCATTACTCTACTTTTGGGATACATTATCGCTAAAGATACAGGCTCTAGAATAGTTCATATCCAACAATACTTAACCAACTTAGCTAAAACAAAAGATATAAGCCACCATACAAATAATAAAGTAAGCAGCGATGAGATAGGAAGCATAGTAAGCTCTATAAGAGAGTTTTTGGCATCTTTGAAAGATATCTTTATTAGTTTGAGTGCTGAAAGCAAACAAAATGTTCAGATCGCAAAAGATCTTCTTGAGGGCTCAAATGAGATTCTTATTCACACAAAAGATGGTTTTAAAATATCAAATGAAGCTAGTTTGATAGGAAATAACGTCGAATCATCTCTAGCTAAAAATATCGAAAAAACCAGCGCAACTCTAAACGACATTATAAAAGCAGAAAACGAGCTAAATAAAGTATCACTTGACATAACAAAATTTGCAGACAAAGTAAGCAACGACGCCAAAGATCAAGAGCAGTTAGCGTCTAATGTAAATACTTTAAATCAAGAAGCAAATAATATAAAAAACATCTTAGTAACCATAGCAGATATAGCTGATCAAACAAATTTACTAGCACTAAATGCAGCTATCGAAGCAGCGCGCGCAGGCGAACACGGGCGTGGATTTGCCGTTGTTGCAGATGAAGTAAGAAAACTAGCTGAAAGAACTCAAAAGTCATTAAATGAGATAGATACCACCATAAATACCATAGTTCAGTTTATTGATAATCTAAGCTCACAAATAATAAAAAACTCGCAAAATTTTACAGCATTTGTAGATAATTCTCAAGAGATAAAAAAGACTATCGAGCTAGCTTTATCAAAAATAATTGTAGCAAATTCGATATCCAAAGAAAATATCGATAGCACAAAAGAGCTACACAAAGACACAGGATCGCTTCTAACTAATAACAAAATTCTAAATAAAAATTTAGACGGTATAGCAAAAGAGATGGACAAAATCACAAATGCGGCAAATTCGTTAAATAGCAAAGCAACTCAGATTGAAAGTAAAATAAATGAATTTAAATTTTAGAGTATTTTTTCTTTAATATTTTAATTTTATATTAATATTTTGTTGAGTAAAATACCAAAAAGATATAGTTTTATAGTAAGCTAAGGAAATAAATGCGATCAAAACTGCAGCATATATCAAATATAATCCAAAAGCTAAGAAAAAATAAATTTATACGCACAAAATACCACGCTACCAAAAACAATATGATAAAAGATTCCAACCATTTCGATAAAAGCATAGAGTTACTTAAACTCTATGCTGAAAAACTCATCTTCATACAAATAATAAAACAGTTAAAAATCAACATCTTAAATAGGAGGATTAAAAAACATGACAATCAAAGAATTAATTGGGGCTATCAAAGAAAGCGAGTTTGTAAAAGGTTTAACTGAATTTTGTAAAGATAACAAAATTGTCTTTATAATCATAGGTCTTATCATAATATTTATGGCATGCAACCACACTCTTTGGCAAATCTTTGATGGCGCAGTTACACTGATAACCGCTGTAGCTGTACTGATAAATATATCTATACAAGCTAGCAATAAAAAGAAAAATCTAGAAAAAATCAAGGTATATTTTGAAACAAATGGCGTAAAAGAACAATCCCCTAGATTTGAAATTATCAGAAAAGACTTTACTAGATCAGAAATAGCAGGATATCTTTCGTTTTTTACAAAAGATACAGTAAAAAGATATAGTATCGAATATCTCAAAGAACAAAATTTCTTTGATGATATATATAAAGTACAAGAGGGAAAATTAAACGAAGTTGTTATAAAAATCACAGATGGCGAACTAGAAGCATACGAATACAATATTAAAAACAAATCGTATTTATAGCAAATAACATATTAAAAAGGATATAAATGTCAAAATATCTATACGGTGCTAGCATACAAGGTATTCAAGAGTTTATCTTCAAGACAAATAAACTAGCTCAAATAATAGGAGCAAGCCAAATACTAAAGAGTATTCATGATGATTTTGAACAAAGCTATGGAGTAAATAATCTCGAAATTTATCTAAATGCAGCAGGAAATATCCGAGTTGTCTTAAGCGATAAAAATGAGCTAGAAAAAATCGTAAAAGAATTTCCAAAAAAAGTTATGCAAAAAGCGTACGGCATAAGCATTTCTCAAGCAGTCATAAAAATAAATAGCGATAGCCTGACAAAAGATGAGTTAAAACTCTTAGACGACGAGCTAAAAGCCAGCAGAAACAAAGCCACCATACCACTAGACATAAGGCTTAGCATAATGGACTTTGTAAGAAATACGGCTAGAGCGCCTGTGTTAAATGAAAAAAAGATAGAAGGCACGGAAAAAATAGACAAAGGTTCGCTTCAAAAGTATGAAAAAAGTGATAAAAATGAAATTTCAGCCATAAAAAATCAAAAAAACAAAATCGCAGTCATACATGCTGATGGTAATAATATCGGAGATCTCATTCCCACTCTTAAAAACATCCCCGATTTTTCTAAAAATTTAAATAAAGCCACAAAAGAAGCTTTTACTACAGCAACGAAGGCTATCAAAAATGGTAAATTTATGGAGATAATCCTTGGCGGAGATGATATGACTATCATTTGCGATGCAGATTTTGCGCTTGATTTTACAAAAATATATCTAACTAAATTTGAAGAACTCACGACTAAATTTACAAAACACCATTTAACAGCTTGCGCCGGTATCGCATTTTGCAACGAGAAATTCCCATTTCACTACGCTGTAAATTTAGCAGAAAGTTTATGTAGCATAGCAAAAAATCACACCAAAAATTTAAATCCAAACAAACCTTCATCTTGCCTTATGTTTCATAATGTACAAAGTTCAAATTTCCAGACTTGGGATAAATTTGTACAAGACGAACTCAGCGTAAAAAGTCAAGATATATCATTTGATTTTGGACCTTATTATTTAAATGAACCAAACCAGCCTAGTATAGAAAATTTGATAGAAATATGCAGAGCTTACGCTGATGAAAGTAGTCCGATCTCCTCTCTTAGAGAGTGGATAAGAGTGCTAGATAACGTATCTTACGCTGAGTTTATGCTAGATAGGATCAATGAAATGCTAGATAGATCTTGGGCGGATAAAGAGTTTATATCAAAATTATTTGCAAATTTATCAAATAAAAATCTTATCACAAGAAAAGACGGAAAAAACAAAACTCCTATCTATGATATATTACAGATCCACGCACTCACACAAAATATAAAGGAGCGACTATGAACCTAAACTACCAACTCAAATTTTATGACTACTGGCATCTAAGTAGCGGTTTAAGTGGTGGTGCTAAATTTAATAGCATAGTTATCAAAGATAGCAACAGACTTCCTTTTGCTCCTGGTAAAACTATAAAAGGCTTGTTAAGAGAGATGGCAAATTTAATAGATCAAAACTTTACAAAAATTTGCTTTGGAGACAAAGAGTGTGCAGGAAGTTGCTACTTTTCAAATGCAATTTTAGAGCAACAAGAAGCGGGTTACATCATAGCAAATTCATTACAACCATATCTATATGATATCATCGCACAAACTAGCATAGATGATAATGGCAATGCAAAAGACGACTCATTAAGAGTGATAGAAGTTGTCATTCCATTAAAGTTACAAGGTGAGATAAGAGATATACCAGATGAATTTGAATGCAAGATGAGAAAATCACTAAGTATGATAAAACAAATCGGGCTAAACCGTAATCGCGGACTTGGTAGATGTGAGTTTTGTATAGAGGAGCAAAAATGAAAGAGCTATTTTTTGAAGTAAAGTTTTTAAGCGATATTGTATTGCCCGCAACATCAAATACAGAAGGAAATATAAACTACCTTGATTATATACCAGGAAGTAACTTTTTAGGTATGGTCGCTCAAAATTATGATAAATTTAGCGATAGTTTTGATATATTTTATAGTGGAAATGTATGTTTTAGTGATGCTCATATGGTCTATAATGATAAGATAACATATAAAACGCCCTATTCGTTCTATCATCAAAAACTGAATAATAAAGCCATATACAACAAACATATGATAAGCAAAGAACAAGCAAATGAACTACGTCAGCTTAAACAGTTAAGAGTTGGATATATCACTGAGGATTTAGAGCATGTATTAATAAGCCACTCATACTCACAAAAATCATCATACGATACGCAACAAAGAAAAAGCAAAGATAGCACAATGTTTGGTTATAAATCTCTTCCAAAAGACTCCATATGGATATTTTGCGTAAAACTAAAAAATGAGTGCAAAGATGAAAACTTGATTATATCTACATTGCAAAACAGCTACAAGCTTGGTAAGTCAAGATCTGCTCAGTACGGACTAATAAAAATATCATACTTACAAGACTATAAAAGTAACAATATAAAGACGTTTAATGACTATGAAAATTATGATTTTTTATATGCAAATAGTCGTTTAGCACTCATAGACGACTATGGAAATCCAACGTATGATTTGAGTTTTATCTGTAAAGATATAGAAATTTGTTATGAAAAGACAAATATCCGCAACTCATCTTTTACGCCTTACAACGGTAAAAAAGCGCGTTTCGAGTCTGAGAGACTTTGTGTAAATAAAGGAAGCGTCATAGCAGTCAAAAAACTTACGGCTGAGCAAATTTCTATCATAAAAAATGGTGTTGGAGCCTATAAAAGCGAAGGTTTCGGAGATATAATCATAAATCCAAATTTTCTAAAAGAAAATAAACCTGAGATAAAAAATACTAAAAAAGATGATATAAAAACAGATACACAATATGGAAAAAGTCTTTTAACCGAATTTCTAAAAGCCAAACGCGAATCATTAGATATAAATTTAAAAATAGCAAATAACGTAGCTAAACTTATAGATGAAAAACGTTATTATTTTAGCAATGTTTCATCATCGCAATGGGGAAATATCAGAAGAGTTTGCGATACAAGCAATGATGAAAATCTTCTTGAAAACATAAAAAATAATATAAAAAAATGGGGTGATGAACAAGCAAAACAGCTTATAAACATTACTGAATCTATAAAAAACAATCAGTGTAAATTTATAAAACTATTTGCTATGAAAATGAGGAGCAAAAATGACAACTAAAAGACACATAGCACACATAACGCTAGAAGCTCTAACGCCTCTAAAAGTAGGTTCGCAATCAGTAGATTTTTTGCAAGATTCGCCGGTACAAAAAGATTGGAATAACTTACCGATGATACTTGGCTCATCCATAGCAGGAGTTTTAAGAGCTAAGTTTCAAGGTAAATTTGAAGATAAAACAAGTGATATATTTGGTAAAGAAAACGGCTCTAAAATCATAATCTCCAACGCTCTTTTGCTGGATAAAAACGCAAAAGTCTGCGAGACACTGCTTTTAGAAAAAGATGATTTTTTGAGATTATTTGAGAATTTGCCACTTAGAGAACATACTGCTATCGATGAAAAAGGCGTAACGATAAATGGAGCTAAATTTAATGAAGAAGTAGTGTTTAAAGGTTCTAGATTTAAATTTAGTATCGAGCTAGTAGAAGATGATAAAACAAGTTTTGATGATATCTTATCTATATTTGGAGATGATGATTTTAGACTAGGTGGCGGTGCATCAAAAGGTTTTGGAGAATTTAAAATCATAGATATCAGATATGAACATTTAGATACAAGCAAATATAATAGCTCGCTAAATTTTGAGCTAAAAGAGAGTCAAATTCAAAACAAAACCGACCAAAGTCTTACTAAGTACGAAATAAATATATCTCCGGATAATTTTTTTATGTTCGGTAGTGGTTTTGGAGATTTTGAAGTCGATATGACTCCTGTTTTTGAACAAACTATATCATACGATACTAGATCTATTTCAAATCCAAAAGTTCTTATACCTGCAAGCAGTATAAAAGGCGCCTTGCTTCATAGAACATTATATCATATATGCAAATTAGAAGGCATCACGGCAGATAATGGTTTAAAAGAAGCATTAAACAGCGCAAAGCTACTTATCGTTCCACTTTTTGGCGAGGCAAAAGATAGGGATAAAAACGGTAAAAAAGGCGATATTTTAATGAGCGATTGTTTTAAAGCAAATGACGCTACAACAAAGATTTTTGACCATGTAGCCATAGATAGATTTACAGGAGGAGCGATGGATAAGATGTTATTTCAAGAAAAAACCATCGCAAAAGACAATGATACTTACCATATCAAAATCAGCATCAAAAATGAGCAAGAAAAAGATAAAAAACTCATCGAAGCATTTGAAAATACTCTTTTAGACGTGACATTAGGACGTTTGCCACTTGGTGGGGCTACTACAAAAGGTCATGGCGTATTTAGCGGAAAAGTTTTGAAAAACGGTACTGAGCTAAAGGAGAGCAAATGAATGAATTTAAAACCCAAAAAGATATACAAAACTATATAAACTCACTAAAAAATTGCGTAGGCTACTTGCAAATCAGTAATGAAGATCTAAAAGAGCATAAACAAGATAGAATTTGGAAGCAAAAAAGTGATATAAATGTGGATTTTAGTAGCATAAAAGGATTTGTTTATGAGGCTCATTTTTTTGATGAGACACTCAACAAATCCATAGCCATAAGACTGATAAACGGTACTTGGCTAGTAGATGAGACGAATTTATCAGATAAAGATATGCAAAATGAACAAATTTACTTAAGCGATATAGATGACCTGCTAGTAAAAATGGTTCAAATTTGGCAAGAGCAGCCAGATGAGTTTTGCTTGAATTTGCCGACGCTAAAGTTGCAAAAAGTAGTATTTGCCGGCTTTGCAAATAAGGAGAAAAAATGATAACCGCACCATACAACTTTGTTCCATTAAATGAGCAAATATTCTATCCAGATTGGGCTGATAATGTTAGCCACGATATACCATTTAGCGACGCTCAAAGCGGAGAGATAGATATAACTATCACCGCTAAAAATCCTATATTTATCAAAAATCATACACCAGAAGGATCTAAAGAGACATTGGAGTTTTGTCATCACATAAATGAAAACGGTGAAAAAGAGTATTATATACCAAGTAGTAGCGTAAAGGGTATGATAAGAAATGTTCTAGAGATCATAAGTTTTGGGAAGATAAAAATTGATAGTAAATTTAATACCATATCAAGCGTAAGAGATATGACAAATAATTCACTTGTAGGAAAAGCAAACAAATGTGGATTTTTAATAGAAATAGACGGAAACACTAAGCTCTTAGATTGTGGCAATATCATAACTATATCACATAAAATTTTAGAAAAAGACTATCCGGAGCTCAAATCTCTAAAAACTGCGAAAGATAAATATACAAAATATGACTTATTAAAAGAAGTTAAATTTACTACCAAAAAGGAAAAATTCCGTACAGTAGCATTATTATCAAATGATAATAACAAAGACGCTAAGAGTGGCTATTTAGTCTTCACAGGAGACATTGAAAATAAAAAATATGAATTTATATTTAAAAATAGTAGTAATTATAGAGAAATTTCAGATGATACTAAGAGAAAATTTTTACAAGTTTATGATAACAACAAATCCATAGATGGAGAATATCTTATCAAAAAATCTCCAAAAAAAATACCGGTATTTTTTGTAGAAAAAGATCAAAAAATTGAGGTTATCGGTATAACTCAGCTATTTAAACTAGCTTATAACAAAACTATAGCCGATGCCGCAAAACAAGCCGCGTATCAAGAAAACAAGTTAGACCTCAGCGAAACAATATTTGGCACTGTTACAAATTCAAAAGCTCTAAAAGGTAGAGTGTATTTTTCTCATTTTAAAGCTACTGCGTATAAATTTGCTACAAAAAAAGAGGTGATACTAGGTACGCCAAATCCAAGTTACTATCCAAATTATATACAACAAACCAAAAAAGCAAATCCATATATCACACTTATGAATGAAAATGCTAAGATATCGGGCTGGAAAAGATATCCGCTTCATAGCGAACTTATGAAGCCGCACTTACCAAACGACAATCAAGATGTTCGTACAACTTTTATACCTCTAGATAAAAATACAACATTTCAAGGTAAGCTCAAATTTCACAATCTCAAAAAAGTAGAGATTGGCGCTTTGCTTAGTGCTATCACATTTCATGATCAAGGTGATATTTGTATGCACAATATTGGTATGGCAAAGGCTTTAGGATATGGTAAAATAGATATAAAACTAGAGCTTCAAAATCTCAAATTTGATAAAAAAGAGTACTTAAAAAAATTTGAAGAGCTCATGACTAATTTTAAGTCGGACTGGAAAAACTCAGATCAGCTTGTTGAATTATTTGCCATGGCAAATATTACAACAAAAACAAACAAACAACTAGCTTATCAACTTTTAAAAAATCCAAAACTAAACGATTTTACAAATAAACCAGAGAAAAATGACTTTATTTTTGCAAAAAAAGCAAAAAAATATCTAAAAGCACACTCGCAAAATAATGATTTAGCTTAAAAATAAGTATAAAATATGCAATAGATATCTTAAAATCCCCAACCTTAAGCACATCACAAACTTAAGAACCTTAACAAGTCTTTGAGAAAATCCTCAAAGACTTATAGTTTAGAAAAATTAATTAATAAATTTAGTAAAATTTGAATTAAATATATTAGATGATTTGGAAATAATTTGATAAAAAAAGATTGAATGGTGCGGACGAGAGGACTTGAACCTCCACACCGTAAGGCACCAGATCCTAAGTCTGGCGTGTCTGCCAATTTCACCACGTCCGCAAAAAAAATAAGTGGTACGCCCAAGAGGATTCGAACCTCTGGCCTACGGCTTAGAAGGCCGTTGCTCTATCCAGCTGAGCTATGAGCGCATAGCTAAAAATAAATAACAAAAAAGCTGCAAAAACTCAGCATCTAACTTAAAATGGTGCGCCCGATAGGGGTCGAACCCATAACCTACAGATCCGAAGTCTGTCGCTCTATCCAATTGAGCTACGAGCGCAACTTGAAATCCATCGATCTAAATGGGGTGAGTGATGGGAATCGAACCCACGACCCTCAGGACCACAATCTGATGCTCTAACCGACTGAGCTACACTCACCAAATGGTCGGGGTGAAAGGATTCGAACCTTCGGCCCCTTGGTCCCAAACCAAGTGCGCTAACCAGACTGCGCTACACCCCGAAGCATGAGTCTCACTACTTCAAATTAAGAGTTGAAATTATATCTACTTTTTTATACATTGTCAATTAAAACAATCTTAAAAACTAAATTTAGCTTAAAATAAAGCTAAATTTAATAATTATTTAGAATGCTTCTTTTTTGAGTATAAATTTATCATCTCCACACCCAAAGAAAACGCCATAGCAAAATATATATATCCTTTTGGAATATGAAATTTAAATCCCTCTCCAACAAGCGCTATACCGATCATTATCAAAAATGCCAAAGCAAGAACCTTTATAGTTGGATTATCATCTACAAAACGACTTATAGATCCGCTCGCAAGCAGCATCACTAAAACAGCCAATATCACGGCTATGATCATTATTTCTATATGATCAGCCATTCCAACAGCGGTTATAACGCTATCTAATGAAAATACGATATCTAAAATGCCTATTTGAACTATGGTTGTAAAGAAGTTAGAAGCGCCTTTTGCCTTTAAACTATCTTCCTCATTTTCTCCGGTTGCGTGAGAGTGGAGTTCTAAAGTGGATTTTGCTATCAAAAACAGACCGCCAGCTATCAGTACAAGATCTCTTCCTGAAATTTCTTGTGCAAAAACACTAAAAAGTGGAGTTGTAAGCTTCATAATCCAAAACAAGCTCAAAAGCAATAAAATTCTAGTCACCATAGCAAGACCAAGTCCCAAAACCCTAGCTCTATCTCTTTGATGAGCAGGAAGTTTGCCACATAAAATAGCTATAAAAATGATATTATCTATACCTAAAACTATTTCTAAACTAGTCAGCGTAAGCAGACTTATCCAAGCCTCCGGAGAGTAGATCCACTCAAGCATTGTTTTCCTTATTTGTTAAAATATTTATGATTGTTTTTGGTAAAATTTCGTGTTCTACCTTATGTATCATCTCTTCCCATTCTTCAAAAGTTTTACCGTCTCTTTGAAATGTTTCTTGAGCTAAAATCCTACCGCCGTCTAGCTCCTCGCTGACCAAATGAACACTCACTCCGCCAACAGCCATATCACTATCAAAACTCTCTTTTATGGCGTGAGCACCTTTAAAAAGCGGTAAAATGCTCGGATGAAGATTGATAGCTTTTACGTTTTTAGTAAAAACGGGGGTTAAAATGCGCATAAATCCGGCTAAAATAGTCAAGTCTATCTCGTTTTTTTCTATCTCTTTAACCAAAGCCACGTCGAATTCCTCTCTTGAGCTAAATGCTTTATTTTCTATGATAGTAGTAGTAAGCCCGAATTTTTTGGCTCGCTCTATCCCATAAGCACCTGGCTTGTTACAAATGAGCAGTTTGGCGACTATTTTTACGTCTCCAAAAACTTTTCCATGCACTTTTTCTAGTATCGCTTCTAAATTTGAACCGCTTCCACTAAATAAAATAGCGATATTTTTTATAACCATTGAAGTCCTTTTATGATGTCATTTGGAGTGAAACTATAAGAGTTTGCTTTGTAAGATAGCGCTGTTTTTTGATGAGCTAAAACTCCATTTAAGCTTGCGTCAAGCGGGCTAAAACCTTGAACTAAAAATCCAAGAAGTATCCCGCAAAGTGCGTCGCCGCTTCCTGCTACTGCTAAACTAGGAGTACCTAAATTTGATACATAAAGTACGCCGTTTTTAGCTATGATGACGTTTGAACCTTTTAAAACCAAAACTGGGGAAAATCTTTTAGAGAACTCTCTAGCTAGTTCAAAGCGGCTTCTTTGCACATCTTCTATACTAAAATTTCCAAATTCCGCTATATTCAAAAGACTTGCAAACTCTTTTGGATGAGGAGTTAAAATAGCATCATCTTTATGCGCGAAACTTAAAATTTCTTTTTTATAAAACATATCTGCATCGACCACGCAAGGTCTAGCCAATATCTCGTTTATATCAAATTTAGCTTCTCCAAGCCCCATTCCAACAGCAACCGCGTCCGCTCCTTTGAAGCTGTTTTTTTGCATAATTTCTTCATCTAAATTTATATCCTGCTTATTTAAATTTACAAGACTCACTCTACCAGAGCCCATTTTCAAAGCAGCTTTAGCGCAAATTTTAGCAGCTCCGCTTAACTCGCCACAAACCACAAAAGCATGACCGAAATCGCCCTTATTTGTATTTAAAATCTCACGACTAGGAAGTTTAAGATCGTCAAGCTCAAGCAGAAAATCGCTATCCGCACTAGCAAATTTACTCTCACAAATACCTAAATTCGAGCATACTATTTCACCTACAAAATCTTTTGCGGCGTCGCTATAAAGTCCCAATTTCCTCGCACCCATCGTTACGGTAAAATCAGCCTTAAAGCAAGTTCCCAAAATGCGTCCATTTTTTTCAAGTCCGCTTGGGAAGTCGATCGCGATCTTAAGAGCATCAACATTATTTATCAAATTTAGTATTTGCAAGATTTTTTCGTCTAAATTTTTATTTAGTCCGCTACCAAATATCCCATCGATTATGCAACAAACTCCATCTAAACTCAAATTTTCACAAATTTTGACACCGATTTGCTCCGCTATTTTTAGTTGAGTTTTGCAGTTTTCATTTAAGCTTGAAGTGGTAAAAAATAGCTCACACTCATAGTCGCCCTCAAGCATTCTAGCAGCTGCTATAGCGTCACTTGCGTTGTTTCCACCACCGCAAACAACAAGGATTTTTGAGCCTATTTTTAAATTCTTTCTTACTAAATTTGCTACGCCAAGAGCTGCATTTTCTTGCAAAATAAGCTCACTCAAACCGTAATTTAAAATGCAATTTTTATCAAATTTATCACTACTTATAAATAGTTTTTTCATATTTTCATCCTATAACTGAGACTCTCAAGTATATGAACTTTATTAATATTTTCTTCACCATCAAGGTCGGCTATAGTTCTAGCGACTTTTAGTGTTTTGTTGATACCTCGCTGACTCAAATGATAATTAACAATCGCTTTATTTAAAGTTATCTTAGCATCTTTATCGCACACGCAAAACTTAGTAATCTCCGCGTCCTTTAGCTTTCCATTTAGCTCACTTTGACCACGCAAGGTCTGTCTTTTAAAAGCATCTAAAACCATACTATACATATCTTTACTGCTAAGACTTGGTCTATCTTCGCTACTTATTTCACCCATTGAAACATAGATATCTATCCTATCAAGTAGAGCTTTTGATATCATACTTTGGTATCTTGTTATATCTTTATCACTACATCTACAGCTATTAAATTTACTAAAAGCATTTCCGCAAGGGCAAGGATTCATAGCCGCAACAAATAAAAACTTAGTTTCGTAACTAGTTTTTGAATTTACGCGAGAGATGTTGATTTTATTATCTTCTAGCGGTTCTCTTAAACTTTCAAGTATCTGCTTTCCAAAATGAGGAAACTCATCAAAAAATAGAACTCCGCCATTTGCCAAAGCGACTTCGCCGATCTTTGCCATACCGCTGCCTCCACCAAAAATCGAACTTCTCGTGCTTGTATGGTGCGGACTGCGAAAAGCTCTTAAAGAGCTAAAGTCACAATTATTTGAGTTTAGAGACTGATACGCACTAGCTAAAAGTATCTCATTTAAACTCTGCGGAGGAAGAATATAAGCAAGACGCTTTGCGCTCATAGACTTTCCACATCCTGGACTTCCTTCAAAAAGTATATTATGCATGCCAGAAGCACTGATAATACAAGCTCTTTTTGCTCTTTCTTGACCTTTTATATCTTTGAAATCCAGCTCGTAATTAAAATTCGGAACAAATTTTCTATCATTTATCTCTATAACATTTTCAAAAAGTGGATGAGATGATACTACTTTGCAGCTCTGTTTGAACTCTTCATTTAAGAAAAAATCCCTAGCTTCATTTAAATTTGAAACCGCAAAAACTGTTAAATTTGGTATCATTGCAGCTTTTAAAGCGATATCTTTTGGAAGTAAAACATTTGCGCTTTTAATATTTACACTAAGAAACAAAAGAATAGAAAATAGCTCGGCGCTACTCTTTAAACTTCCATCTAAGCTAAGCTCTCCAAATACGAAAAAATCACTATCAAATCTCTCTTTTTGTAGTAAAATAAGAAGCGCTATAGGTAGATCAAAATGCGAACCGTCTTTTTTGACATCGCTAGGACTTAAGTTTATGACGATTTTCATAGCAGGTAGATTAAAGTCTTTTATAACTCCAAGTGCGGATCTCACTCTAGTCACGGACTCTTTTATGGTAGTGCTCGCAAGACCGACTATATCAAATCCAGGAAGCGCTCTAAGAAAAGTAGATTCTATATCTATGATATGTAATTTACTACTTAAACAAGCACTTTTTAGAGATTTCATATCGGTTTTAGCTTTGATTTTTTCTTGTACTCTTTATCAAATTTTTTGCGTTTGTTAAATCCGATTTTTTCTATAAAAAGACGTCCATCTAAATGATCATTTTCATGCTGAATAGCCACAGACAATAGACCATCGGCTTCTAACTCTTTTAAATTTCCAAATCTATCTTGAAACTGTATTTTGATATCTTTAGCACGCTTCACGTCTTCATAGTATCCAGGTACGCTAAGGCAACCTTCTTGATATACGATTTCACCACATTTGGATATAAATTTTGGATTTATTATCTCTAAAAGATCATTTTTATCTTGTATTTCATCTTCGTTTATTAAATTTATTATAAAAACCCTAATTGGCCTACCGACTTGTATCGCAGCCAATCCTATACCGTTTTTTGCTATCATTGTATCATACATATCATCTAAAAACTTTGCTAGTTCATCATCAAATTTGACAACATCAACACTTTTTTCAAAAAGTCTTTTATCAGGATAAGTAATTACATCTAAAACCATCTAGTTTCCTTCTGCAACCTCATACAACTTAGCTCTTTTTCCACTTTTTGCTAGTCCATCAAGAGCTTTTGAAAGTGTCTCTTCTACACTATGTTTTAAATTTAACGCCGCTACAGATATCTCAATATCCATATCTATCTCATCTTCGGCTATAAAAAATGTAGTTTGGTAAAGCATTTGACCTACTCTATCGCAAGCTTTTTTAGCACCTTCTATATCAGTATGTTTCATTATCATACCAAAATATCCATCACCATAATGCGCTACGATATCGCTTCTTCTTGAAGTTTTTAGCAAAATTTTAGCTATATTTCTTAGTATTCCGTTTTTGTCTTTCAAACTAGGTATATTGTTCAAAACACTGTCTTTTACATGTATCAGCATAACACTTACATTATAGTTATATCTTTTTACATGATCAAGCTCGTCTTCTAGTACTTTTAAGAAATATTTTTTATTATACACTCCAAATTTAGAATCATAGATAGACTGCTCTTCTACGTTTTTAAATATACGATTTACATCTTCATAGCTATTTTTGATAACATCTAAATGCCTCTCCATAAGAGCATTTAGCTTGTCTAATTCGTCGCTAAATGACTTTATGGCAGCTTGTACCTCAAGTGGATTTGCATTTACCTTTGTCTCTTCTAGTCTTTTTTTGACTATACCTTTCATAATAACTAAATTTTTGTATATAAGAGTGATAACTTGAAGCATATTTTTAATCTGACCAAAGCCTAATTTGATCTCTTTTTCGATCAAAGCTTGCTTCTCTAACACATCATCTTTATCATAATCTATAAGTTCTAAAACTTTTTTTTGAAATGAGGAGGACTTAGACTCTAAAAGCTTTCTAAAATATATATCAAAATTTTCAGGAGTTGCTTGGATATTGTCATCGCTTAACTGCTTTAAAACAGCTTGTGAAAATTTATTTAAATCAACGGCTGCTTCATCATTTTTATCTGAATTTTTTACTTTTACTACTTCTTCGCGACTTCTCTCAGCAACAGATCTAGTTATCTGATTTTGTTGAACTATATTTGGCGGAACATCTTTATCATCTCTTAACTTAACCACTAAAACCTCACTTATTTAAAGCTTTTCTCCAAGACATTATCTATAAGTCCATACTCAGCTGCCTCATGAGCACTCATAAAAAAGTCTCTATCTGTATCTTTGGCTATTTTAGCAAGTTTTTGACCTGTATTTTTAGCCAAAGTACTATTTAATACCTCTTTTAAGCGTAAAATTTCTTTCGCTTGAATTTCTATATCTGTTGCTTGACCTCTAGCACCGCCTAAAGGCTGATGGATCATTATACGAGAATTCGGTAAAGCATATCTCTTTCCTTTTGTTCCACAACTAAGTAAAAAAGCGCCCATACTAGCAGCTTGTCCTATACAAATAGTACAAACGTCCGGTTTTATATAATTCATAGTATCATATATACTAAATCCACTCGTTACGACTCCGCCTGGGCTATTGATATATAGATATATATCCTTATCAGGATCTTCAGCTTCTAAAAATAGCATTTGAGCTACTATGGCACTTGCCATCGCATCTTCTATCTCGCCGCTTAGCATTATAATACGATCTTTTAAAAGGCGAGAGTATATATCGTAACTTCTCTCGCCCTTGCTAGTTCTTTCAACTACGTAAGGGATATAATAACTCATTATTCGCCCTTATCTTCTTTAGTACCGCTTTTAAATAAATTATTAAACAATTTCTCTTCTATCATCGCCATTTTAACAGCTGGAAGCATACCTTGCTTTTTGTAGCTTTCTAAATGCTCTTTTGGATCAATGCCGTATCTATAAGCTTCAAAATATACCGCTTGCAAAAGCTCATTATCACTTACGGTGATACCTTTTTGCTTTGCTAATTCATCTATGATAAACGTGAGCTTAACACTTTTTATAGCTTCGTCTTTATAAGTTTCTCTCTGTTTTTTAAGAGCTTCTTTGTCTTCGCGGAATTTTTTCATCTCATCTTCGCTAAAATTTCCCCAAGCGCTTCTAAATTGCATATCTATCTCTTGCTCTACTATGTTATTAGGTAGATCAAATTTAAACTTTTCTACTGCTTTATCTGCAAATTTAGGTTTTAGATCCTCATTTAAAAGTTTTTGAAATTTATCTGCTCTGATCTGCTCTTTGATCCTATCTTCTAGTTGCTGGGCAGTTGGATTTTCTTCATTAGGCATTAATTTTTTAAGAGTTTCTTCGTCTAATTTTCCAGCTTTTTTACCTTGAATTTCATGTAATTTTACTTTAAAAACAGCAGGTTTTCCAGCAAGATGAGCAGCTCCATACTCAGCAGGGAACGTAACATTTACATCTTTTTGCTCACCTACTTTTAAACCCAACATACCATCTTCAAATCCCGGTATAAACTGTCCGCTTCCTATCTCAAGAAGATAGTTTTCTGCTGTCCCGCCCTCAAAAGCTTCACCATCTACAAATCCCTCAAAGTCAAATTTAGCAAAATCGCCTTTTTCTAAACTATCTTTTTCAACTTTTTCAAGAGGAGCTATCATTTTTAAAAACTCGTTTATCTTCTCTTCGATCTCTTTTTTAGTGACTTTTGGAGTTGCGTATTCAGGAATAATCTCTTCATAACCATCTACTTTAACTTCTGGTTTGAATGAAATTTCAAGCTCGATATCTATATTTCCATCTTTTTCATCAAATTTAAGTATCATAGGCTCACCGATTATATCGCTAGATTTTTTAGCGATCAATTTTAAGCTCTCATTTACTATATCTCTAAATATTTCACTTTTAGCATCATTTTCTAAGTCTTTTCCATATCTTTTTAGCACTTGCGCAACTGGAACTTTTCCTTTTCTAAAACCATCAATTTTTATATTTTTAGCAGCTTTCTTGGCTAAATTTTCAACCTTGGCGTTAAGCTCACTTGCTTTAACTTCAGTTTGCGCAGCAGCATTTGCTGTGTTTAAAAGTTTTGCTTTAACTTCCATTATTTTCCTTTTATTATGATAAAAAATTATCTCGCAATATATCAAATTTTTGCTTTATTTAAGTATAAATTGATAAATTTATTACTATAAAAGTCAAAATATTGTAAAATCGCAAAAATTTTTAAGGTGATTAATGTTTGATCAAAATAGAAAAGCCGAATTTGAAAAATGTGTCAAAACAATGCTAGAAATTTTAGGTGAAAATCCAGATAGAGAAGGACTTTTAAATACTCCAAAAAGAGTTGCAAAAGCTTATGAATTCATTACAAGCGGATATTGGCAAGATCCAAAAGATGTTTTGAATGATGCAATGTTTGATAGTAGCAACAATGAAATGGTTCTGCTAAAAGATATCGAATTTTACAGCATTTGTGAGCATCATCTTCTTCCTATTATCGGTAGAGCTCACGTCGCTTATATACCAGATGGGAAAGTTGTAGGACTTAGCAAAATTCCAAGAATGGTAAATATATACGCAAGGCGTCTGCAAATTCAAGAGCAAATGACGGAGCAAATCGCTCAAGCTCTTCAAGATGCCATAAGCCCAAAAGGCGTTGGAGTAGTAATCGAAGCAAGGCATATGTGCATAGAAATGAGAGGAGTAGAAAAGATAAACTCTACAACAACTACATCGGCACTAAGAGGTATGTTTATAAAAAATGCAGAAACTAGAAAAGAGTTTTTTGATCTCATCAATTCTCCAAAAGTGGTAAAATTTTGAGTTTAGAAAATATTAAAAGCAAACTTAGTAAAAATAAGAGCTTATCTAGTATATTTGGCATCATCACAAAAATCACTACAAATAATATGGAGATAACAGGGCTTCGACCAAGCATAGGCGATATCGTACGAATAGTAAGCATAGATGGAAATAAAAACGAGCTCGGTATGGTAACTGGACTAAATCAAACAGGAGCTAGCGTAAGTCCTTTTGGATTTGTAGAAGGATTTAAAATAGGAGATCGCGTATATGCTAGTGATCAAGGTATGAGCATACCAGTAGGCGAGTCGCTTTTAGGTAGAGTAGTAGATCCGTTTATGAATCCAAAAGATTCCAAAGGTGCGATAGAAGCTACAACTTATGTTCCCATAATGCAGACGCCTATTCCTGCTATGAAAAGAGGACTTATAAATGAGCCTTTTAGTGTCGGAGTAAAAACTATAGATGGACTTTTAACATGTGGTAAAGGTCAAAAATTAGGTATTTTTGCAGGAAGCGGAGTTGGAAAATCAACTCTAATGGGAATGATCGTAAAAAACTCAGTAGCACCGATAAAAGTTGTAGCTCTTATAGGTGAGCGTGGGCGTGAAGTGCCTGAGTTTATAGAAAAAAACTTAAACGGCGATCTATCTGATACGGTTATCATAGTAGCAACAAGCGATGATAGCCCTCTTATGAGAAAATACGGAGCATTTTGCGCTATGAGCGTAGCAGAATACTTTAAAAGTAGCGGAAGAGACGTGCTATTTATAATGGACAGCGTTACTAGATTTGCTATGGCTCAAAGAGAGATCGGACTTGCTTTAGGAGAACCTCCAACAAGTAAAGGCTATCCACCAAGCGTATTAACTATACTTCCGCAACTTATGGAAAGAGCAGGAAAAGAGGAAGGAAAAGGCAGCATAACCGCGTTTTTTACTGTTTTGGTTGAAGGGGACGATATGAGTGATCCTATAGCAGATCAAAGCAGAAGCATACTTGATGGGCATATCGTATTAAGCAGAGAATTAACTGATTTTGGAATTTATCCACCTATAAATATCTTAAACTCAGCAAGCCGCGTTATGGGAGATGTGACTTCAAAAGAACATAGAGCCAATGCTTCTAAATTTAAAAGACTATTTTCAATGCTCAAAGAAAACGAAGTACTGATAAGGATAGGAGCGTATCAAAAAGGTATAGACAAAGAATTAGACAGCGCAATATCAAAAAAAGGATTTATGGAGGAATTTATGAAACAAAATCCTACAGAAGGTTTTAAATTTGAAGATACGATTAAAATGCTTGAAGGGATAAAATGACGATATATAAAGCAACCCAGGCATTGTAAATTTAGATATTTTGATAGCAGATATCAAGTATAAATAATTTTTATAATTTTTGTTTTCATTTACTAAATTTTAAAGCAAAATTTATAAAAATTGTTATATCATTCAGAAATAAAAGATAAAGTTTATCCTAATTAAATTTAGGGTGAATTATTAAGAAAGGCTAAATTTGAAAGTTTATTTAGATAATAACGCAACGACTATGGTAGATCCTGAAGCTTTGGAGCTTATGCTACCGTTTTTAGGTGAAAAATTTGGTAATCCAAACTCACTTCACTCATATGGAAGTCAAACTCATCCAGCCTTAAGAACTGCTATGGATCAACTATATGCGGGCATAAACGCAAAAGATAGCGATGATATCATAGTTACTAGTTGCGCAACTGAGAGCAATAACTGGGTTTTAAAAGGTATCTATATAGATAAAATATTAAAAGGGGATAAAAAACGCATAGTAACAACTACTGTAGAACATCCTGCTATAGGTGCAACCTGCTCGTTTTTAGAAAATCTTGGTGTAGAAATTACAAAAATAGATGTAAATAACGAAGGCGTCATTACTCCTGATGATTTAAAAAGAGTTATGGGAGATGACGTAGCTTTAGTTACAGTAATGTGGGCAAACAACGAAACAGGTATGATATTTCCTATAAAAGAACTTGCTAAAATAGCTCATGAGTATGGAGCACTTTTTCATACGGATGCAGTTCAAGCAATAGGAAAAATAGCAGTTGATGTACAAGATGCAAACGTAGATTTTCTAAGCTTTTCTGCACATAAATTCCATGGACCTAAAGGAGTTGGAGGGCTATTTATAAAAAATAGTATGCAGCTAACAAGCTTACTTCATGGCGGTGAGCATATGGGTGGTAGAAGAAGCGGGACTTTAAACGTAGCTGGCATAGTAGCTATGGGAAAAGCACTAGAAAATGCAAATAAATTTTTAAAATACGAAGAGAGCCACGTAAGAAGATTAAGAGATAAGCTAGAAGACGCTCTTTTAGAACTTCCTGAAGTGACGGTTGTAGGCAAAAAAGATAGCAGAGTGCCAAATACAATCCTAGCTTCTATAAAAGGAGTGGAAGGAGAAGCTATGCTTTGGGATCTAAATCAAGTAGGCATCGCAGCAAGTACTGGTTCAGCATGTGCTAGTGAAGATCTTGAGAGCAATCCTATAATGGAAGCCATAGGCGCAGATAGCGAACTAGCTCATACTGCTCTTAGACTCTCATTATCAAGATTTAACACTGAAGAGCAGATAGATTACGCTATAGATAAGATAAAAAACGCTGTGCATAGATTAAGAAGTATTTCTAGTAGCTATGCTTACGCACCAGAGTGGCATAAATCTGGATTATAAATCAAATTTAGGAAGAAAAAATGGCTAAAGGTAACTTAATAAGCGGAAATATATGGGAAGAGTATTCACAAAAGGTGCAAGATGCTATGAATCATCCAAAAAATATGGGTGAAATCACAGAAGAACAAGCAGACGCGATGGGCTGTGAGCTCATCATAGCAGATCATGGAGCTGAAAGTTGTGGGGACGCTGTTAGATTATATTGGGCTGTGGAGAAAAACACAGACATTATAAAAGACGCCAAATTTAAAAGTTTTGGTTGCGGAACGGCTATAGCAAGTAGCGACTATATGGCTGAGCTTTGTAAAGGAAAAACAGTAGATGAAGCCGTTAAGATAACAAATATAGATGTTGAAAAAGCTATGCGCGATACTCCTGACATACCAGCAGTACCACCACAAAAAATGCACTGCTCGGTTATGGCATACGATGTTATAAAAGCTGCCGCAGCTAGTTATAAAGGTGTGGATCCAGAGCATTTTGAAGATGAAATAATCGTTTGTGAGTGTGCTAGAGTAAGTCTTGGAACTATAAAAGAAGTTATCAAGCTAAATGATCTTAAAACAGTAGAAGATATAACTAAATACACAAAAGCAGGTGCGTTTTGTAAGTCATGTATAAAGCCTGGAGGTCACGAAAAAAGAGAATATTATTTAGTCGATATCTTAGCAGAAACCAGAGCAGAAATGGAAGCTGAGAGGCTAAAAGCTGTAGCTAACGCCAAAATAAGCGGAAGCGGACTTGATAGTGATCTTAGTTTTGAAGAGCTAACAGTTGTAAAACAGTTAAAAGCCGTAGAAGCCGTGATCGATGAAAATATACGCCCGATGCTTGTTATGGATGGCGGAAATATGGAAATTTTGGATATTAAAAAAGAAGACACCGATGGCAAAATAGATATTTATATAAGATATCTTGGAGCTTGCAGCGGTTGTGCGAGCGGAGCTACTGGAACCTTATATGCGATAGAAAATATCTTGCAAGAAAATCTTAGTCCAAATATCAGAGTACTTCCGGTCTGATAAGTTTTAAATTTATAAAATCATACATTATCTACAAATAATAGTTTAAGGCTAATTTAAGTCTTAAACTATTTATATCAAAAAATATACTAATTAAAAATCTATTTTATAATATAAAATTTAATAAACTAAACAATACTATTTTTTAGTTTAAATTATATAATAAATTTAAAAATTAAATAAATATTTAATAATAATAAATAATTTCTTTTTATTTATTTAATAAAAAATTTACAAGTAAAGATATATATTTTAAGCTTATTTAAAAGATAGATTTATTAGAATAGATTAATTTTAATGACAGAAGGATAGAAAATGTTATTTTTCAACAAAAGCATAGCAAGCAAAATCTCCATAGGCGTATCCTTACTTTTTGCAATCGCACTGATAAGTTTTACATACATCAACTATATAGATTCAAAAGATAACTCTATAAAGCTTCTCTCTTTAGAAAGGCAAAAAGCAGTTGCTGGATCTGAAAATATACTAAATATCGAGCTGGAATTTGATTATAAAAAAGCAAAGCAGATAGCAAAGCAGATATCAAATCCAAATTTAACTCGCGAAGACGTTAAAAACATACTAAAAACCACAAACGATGTAGCGGAATTTTCATCTATACATATGATATATGAATCAGACGGGAATTTATACAAATCAGATGGAACCATAAAAGAAGCAAACGACATATATGACGCAAGAAAAAGCTGGTGGTATCAAGAAGCTTTAAAAGAAAAGAAACCTATAATCACAGATCCTTATCAATGTTTAGACAATAATACATATATAACTTTAGCAACTCCGATATATATAGAAAATAAATTTGTAGGAGTTTTAGGTATAAATTTAGAAGCTGAGAATTTGAGTGAAAAGATCATAAAACTAGGAGAGACAAAAGGCGGATATATAATGATATTGGATTCAGATGGAAAAATCATTATGCATCAAGAAAAAGATAAAATAGGAAAATCGCCAAACTCTACTTTAAGCATCGTAAATAACTTTCAAAATAAAAATATCGATAAATACGGAATGATAAGCTACAAAAGATCAAACGGAAATGAAAATATCGCAGATTGTATGAATTCAAAGTATAGCGACTGGATAATTTGCGCATCTATGGATAAAAATATTTTTGAAGAAGGGATAAATAATATACTAAAAAAACAGCTATGGATGTCTGCGCTATATATTATTATCTCATCGATTATAGTATTAATTCTGACTAAAAGATATCTAAAACCGATAAATAATATAGTATTTGGTCTCAAAAATTTCTTTGATTTTTTAAATCATAAAAACGATAACCCTAAAGATATAAATTTAAAATCAAACGATGAGTTTGGAGTTATGGCTCAAATGATAAATGACAATATAGCTATCGTTAAAGAAGGTATCAAAAAAGACGCTCAATTAGTTAATGAGTCTTTACAAAAAGTTAAAGAAGTTGAGGAAGGAAATTTAAAAGTAAGAATAGTAAATGTTCCTACTTCGCCTCAGCTAAACAAACTAAAAGATGTTTTAAACTCTATGCTAGAAGTGCTTGAGCAAAAAGTCGGAAGCGATATAAATGTTATACAAAAAATATTTGATAATTTTAAAAATCTTGATTTTACCTCTAATATACCTAATGCTAAAGGCGAAGTTGAAAAGGTAATAAATACTTTAGGAAAAGATATAACTAAAATGTTAAAAGATAACCTAAAACAAGCAGATACTCTGCAAACTAAAGCCAACAATTTAAAAGATTTTGTAATTATGTTAAATGAGAGTTCAAAAAATCAAGCTAGTTCATTAGGGGAAAGTGCAGCTGCAGTTGAAGAGATGAGTAGTTCTATGACTTCGATCAACGAACGTACTATAGAAGTTATAAAACAATCAGAAGATATAAAAAACATTATAACAATCATCAGAGATATAGCAGATCAAACAAATTTACTAGCACTCAATGCGGCGATAGAAGCGGCGCGCGCTGGAGATCAAGGTAGAGGATTTGCAGTTGTGGCGGATGAAGTACGAAAACTTGCTGAAAGAACAGGGAAATCACTAGCAGAAATTGAAGCAAATGTAAATATACTAAGCCAGAGCATAAACGATATGAGCCAAAGTATCAAAGAGCAAACTGAGGCGATGGATCAGATAAATCACTCTGTTGCCAATGTAGATGAGCTAACAAAACAAAATGTTTGTATAGTAAATGATACAAACAAAATCTCCATTGAAGTAGAAAATATAGCAAATTCAATAGTCAATGATGTGAAAAAAAATAAATTTTAATATAAATTTAATTGCATTTTAACTACTTGCAAAAGACGTCTTTAGCCATATATTGGCTAAAGATATACTTGAATTTATATAGTTAAATTCCGTATAATATAACATTAAAAATAAATTTACTATAATTACGTAATTACATTATACAAAAAGGGCTAGGGTTATGATACCAGTATGGGACGATAAATATAGCATAGGAAATAATGGTATAGATAAGCAGCATAAAAAGCTATTTGAACTTGCAAAAAAAGCATATATTTATGCTAATAAAAATATCTCAAGAGATGATATTAGAAATATAATAACTGAATTTTTTGAATATATGAAAGAGCATTTTAGAGATGAAGAAGTCTATATGGAGCTTATAGAGTATCCGTATTTGGAGCAACACGCCGCCATTCACAAAGATATCATAAGTAGTATGTCAAATCTCATAAAAACTGCAAAAAATGTAAATGATCTAAAAGAAAATTTAGTCGTTATAGCTGAAAAATGGCTTCTTGAACATATACTTCATCACGATATCAGAATCGAAGAATGGAGAAAACTACAACTTAACAATCCAAATAAACCAAGCACAACAAAAAAATACAAATACACATGCGGTTGCCCAAATAAAATACACATAGTATCTATAGCCATACACAACAAAATAATACAAGGCAAAAAATACTCCTGCATGATTTGTAATAGCGAGATAAAAATAAAAGATTAACTAAGACTGCAAAAAGCGAATTATCTGTTATCTATAACGTTGCTTTCATAGATAAATTTGAGATATAAAAAAAGTGTTAAAATACACATTAAAAATATATAACCGATAATGATAAATGCAGTCGCTCATACTATTATAGTTAGCGCAAGTCATGTAAAAATTTATCTAAATTTAGTTTATTATTTTATTTACGAAGAAGTGGCAACTAGCCTGAGCTAGCAACCACAAAGCTAAAAATTTATCCCTTTTTAGGAGTTACTAGCATATTTACGTAGCGTCCCTCTAAAGCAGGTGCTTTATCACGATCTGCATAGTCTTTTACAAGTTCCCAAATTCTCTCAAGCATAGCAACACCGATATCTGGAGTAGCCATCTCTCTTCCTTTTAGAAAAACTCTAAATTTAACATGTTTGCCTTCTTCAAGAAATTCTTGCGCGTGCTTGATCTTGTAGTTAATGTCGTTTTGAGCTATTTTAGCTGAGAGTTTTATCTCTTTTACTTCAATAACTTTTTGCTTCTTTTTTGCTTCTTTTTGCTTCTTTTCTTGCTGATAACGGAATTTACCGTAGTCCATTATCTTGCAAACCGGCGGTTTAGCATCAGGAGCTATAAGAACCAAATCAAGCCCCATACGGTTTGCGATATCTTGAGCTTCTCCTCTACTTATCACGCCATAAGCAGTACCGTCATCACCGACACATCTTACCTCACTAGCACGAATTTCTTCGTTTAGATAAACATCCTTCTCTTTGCTCAAATATTCACCTCATTTAATTTAGATTGAATAAAGCTTAAAAACTCGTCTAAGCTCATATCTTTTTGCTCTCTAGCGCGTCTATCACGAAGCGCTACACCTCTATTTGCAACTTCATTATCTCCAAGTACGATTATCATCGGTACTCTTTGTTTCTCTGCTGTTCGTATTTTTTTATTTAAAGTCTCATTTTTATTAAATACTTCACTATCCACATTCATATCTAGAAGCAAAGAGCGTACCTCATTTGCATATTTATGGTGTTCATTGCTAATAGGTATGATAACAACTTGTGTCGGCGCTATCCAAAACGGTAGTTCTCCGGCAGTATGCTCAAGTAAAATTCCTATAAATCTCTCAAAACTACCCATAATGGCGCGGTGCAGCATAACAGGTTGTTTTCTTTCGTTATTTTCATCTATATAACCAAGATCAAAACGAGCAGGTAAGTTAAAATCAACCTGTATAGTTCCGCATTGCCATTTACGTTTTAATGCGTCTGTGATTTTTATATCTATTTTCGGTCCGTAAAATGCGCCACCACCCTCGTCTATGCCATATTTCAGCCCTTTTTCATCAAGAGCGTCTCTAAGTGCTTTAGTAGCTATCTCCCAAACAGCGTCATCGCCGACTGCTTTTGCAGGTTTTGTTGAAATTTCCATCTCATAAGTAAATCCAAACGCACTCATCAAAGTATCGACAAAACTTAGAATTTCATAAACATTTTCTTTTATCTGATTTGGCATACAAAATAGATGCGCGTCATCTTGAGTAAATTCACGAACCCTAAAAAGACCGTGTAAAACACCACTTTTTTCATGTCTATGAACTACGCCGTATTCGAAAAATTTAAGCGGCAAATCGCGATAACTGCGAATTTCGCTTTGATAAACTTTGATGTGTCCAACGCAGTTCATAGGTTTTATACCGTATTCTTGCTCGTCGATCACTGTAAAATACATATTTTCTTTGTAATTCGCATAGTGACCGCTTATCTTCCAAGCGTCGCTTTTGAGTATTTCAGGACCGCGAACAGGCTCATAACCACGAAGTCTATGAGTGCGATAAAGCTTGTGCTCCAAACGACTTCTAAGCCTTGCGCCATTTGGTAGCCATATAGGAAGTCCCACACCGATATCTTCATCAAAAGTAAAGAACTTCATCTCAGCACCAAGCTTTCTGTGATCACGTTTTTTGGCTTCTTCGATGATACGGATATGCTCTTTTAAACTCTCTTTATCAGCGTAAGCAGTTCCGTAAATTCTAGTTAGCATTTCGCGATTTTCATCGCCACCAAGATATGCTCCAGCTATTCTAGTTAGTTTAAAAAATCTTGTAAAAATCGTATTTGGTACATGAGGCCCACGGCAGATATCTTCAAAGTTTCCTTGAGAGTACAAACTCACGACGCCATCAGGTATGCGTTTTAGAACTTCTTGTTTTAGATCGTCGCTTGCGTATTTTGCTGCGACTTCTGATTTTGTAGAGTTAAATTTAACTATATCTGTTTTAGCTAACGCTAACTCTTTCATCTTTTTTTCTATCTCTTCAAGATCACTTTCGCCTAGCTTTTCACCATCACTTTTAGCTACTCTCATATCATAGTAAAATCCGTCTTCTATACATGGTCCTACGAAAAATTTAGCGTTTGGATAAAGCTCTTTTACCGCTGCAGCCATAAGATGCGCACAAGAGTGTCTTATAACATCTAACGCTTCTTTTGAATTATCAAAAAATATCTCTTCGCCACCGTTTCCACAGTAACTTTGGGTATCAACTATTTGCTCATTTACTTTATATGCAATTATATCGCTCATTATATTCCTCTTTCTACCGGTTGCTCTTTCATACAACGAAAGAACAAAATATCTGATTTTACCTTATTGTATTTTAAGTTAAACTGAATTTTAGTATTATTAAAGCTTACTAACGCCCTATTTTAGGCTAAATTTAATCAAATTGTTAATATTTAGTTACATTTACAATTTTTAATTATAAATTTAGATAGATAATTGATTATATTTATCTATCTAAATATTTTGTATAATTATAAAAAATACTCTATCTCACGCCCAAACTCTAAGAGGTTTTGGATAGAATTTATCTTTCTCATCTATGGTTTTGTTTGAATTATCTAAATTTGAATTGTTTGAATTTAAATTATTTGAATTTAAACTATCTAAATTTGAATTATTTATAGAATTTGAGTTATTTAAATTTAAACTATTTATAGAATTCGAATTATTTAAATTATTCAAATTTGAATCACCAAATATATATTTAGTATAGATATCACTTACTGTTATGCTTTTGTTGTTTTGTATATCAGTAAATAACTTATATCTTCCATTAGCTAGTTTCTTTATCATCTCAACACCAAGATCTTTTAAAGATATAAGTTCTATCTCTCCTGAGCTATTTCTTACTTTAGCTGCGCTTACACTAAAATCCATTTGGTTTAGATCTTTTTCATCCATAAACTCTGATAAGTTTAGTTCTATGCCAGCTTCAAATACTTTGCCTGTGTCTTTATATAGTTTATCTACTACAAACTCTCTTCCGCTATTAAACTTAAGAGTAAATGTTCCATTTTTATTTATTTTTATAGCTGTTAATATATCAGTGTCTATAAGCATATTTGCAGTAGCATATCTATCTTTTTCAAAGCTATCTTTTACTTTTTGTAAGTTATCTAAGGTGAATGTTAGACCAGTGATTTGAGTAAATTCGTATTCTATTTTTAGCATTCTAGTTGATTTAAAATCAGGACTGTTTATAACTGAGCCAAACTCTTTTATAATATCATCACTTGCTACTTGTTTATAACTATCAAAGAAGCCATTTAATGCATTTACTTCAGCCATATAATCTTCATATAAAGAGTTAAACTTAGAGTATTGCTCATTTGAGTATTTTGAGTATGATGAACTTTTAGTATCTGCATTACCAAAGTTTAACTCCTCAAGTCTATAACTTCCATTAACTCCTTTTTTAGCATAAGCAAGTCCTATAGAGCTTTGTAAGTTTGTAACATCTATCCAGCCATCATTATCTGCTAACTTTGAGAGTTCTTTTAGATCAGTTTCACTCATACTTTCATATCTGATTTCAGGTTTAAATATAAAGTATGGATTGTATGAACTTATGCGATTTAGTTGCTCTTTATATGTTTTTTTATCCCAGCCATAATCTTTTACACTCTCTTTCCATTTTTTTATAGCATTACTTTTAGTATCTATGAAGTCTCTTAGATCTATATAATCAACTACTTCACTTAGCTGTTTTATAACTTCATTACCTTCTTTATCATAAGCTCTTATCTTTAGTTTATCAAAGTAGGTATCGTTTTTATCTATTATTCCATTACTATCACTATCAAATCTAAATAGCTGTGAGTTTGAACTAAAGCTTCCTACTCCAAGTTTATCATTATCTCCTGCTAAATCTAAGAATAGCTCTGCTTTACCAAATTTAGTATCAATTAAATTTGAGTTAGCGTAGGAGTTTAGGTAGTAAGAATTTGGGGTTAAAGGCATAGAATTTGAATAATTATCACCTATTGTGTAGCCAGCATTTGGAGTAAATTTATTTGCGTAGCTGTAGTTTCTACCAGCACCAAAAACATACCATAGATCATAGCTTGAATCTAGCGATTTTCCAAGCATAAAAGATGTCTGCTCTAGTATCATATCATCAAGCATTTTTTGCATAAAATATGCATCATCTTTTACTATAGGCTTATCATCTAAAGTATCATTTTTATTAAGAAGAAACATTTTATCAACCAAACTAAGCTTTGAGATCAAATTTGTATCAGTATCTTTGGTAATAACATAGTGTGCGTGAGTACCTTCATAATATAATAAATTCGTATTGTCTGAAGATATAACATAATCTTTATATTTTTTGTATGTTACAAGCTCATTGTTTTTGATAGCTATATAGTTTTCACTCTCATTTTCGCTAATTTTATTAAAATTTCTATCATTGTCATAGATTTCTACTCTTTTTTTGGATATATTTTCGTTTTGTTTTACGATATCCATATATTTATCAAATTTGAAACTAGTTAAATCTAAATTTGTTTGAAAAGACTTTATATCCATATGCTATCCTAATTGTTTTGCTTTAAAACATATATTAATCCTATCGACTATATAATAAAAAACTTTATATTTAAGTCTCATATTAAGATAAATTAAATTTGAGTGAGTAGAAAGTGGTATTTTTCGAGTATTTTGTATTTTATCTATTTTGGCAAAACCGCTGTATATTTTTATTTAAATTTAAATATTGAAACAAAATATCAACTTATCACAATAATATACTTGATAAAGATAATCAATTATGATATAATAGCTAAAAAAAACAAAGGATAGTGTATATGAAAGCCTTAGATGTTCTAATCAAAGTTTCGAGTTTGGTTTTAATCATCTCTAAAATAATTCACATCAGATTAGAAAAGAGAGTTTCAAATTTAGAAAAAAGTCCAAAACGTTCTGTTAAATTTAAATAAAACAAAAAACTATAAAGACAGAGTTTAATCAGCGACTATAGATATATTTTAAAAATACGCCGTAACATAAAAAACGAATTTATAGTTTTGTTGTTGAAATTTGCATAACTCAAAGCTGTAAAATCTTGAAAAAAAATATTTTCGTGCATTTAAGGTTAGATGATTTTAGTGAGATTTTAACAGGTTTGATTTTCAGTAGGTTAAATAGAGTTTCATATCTAAAAAGATTACCCCTTTACCTTTTCAAGTAAAGGAGTAAAATGAACTTAATAGCCATTTTAATCTTGTTATTAATTTTAGTTAGCAGACTTTATTAATAATTCTCAAATTATACCTTTTACAAAGTTAAAATAAACTAAAGAGATAAAGCAAGAATATTTAAGAGTTAAAGTTGCCACTCATTTTCTTTGTAGATACCTAAAACGGTTATTGTGTCATCTTGAATTAAAAACGGTATAACATAGCCTTTAAAAATAAAATCCCTTACGTTGTCATTATCGCTTGTAACTGATTTTCTAAATCTAAATGGCATATTAGCTAAATCTTTGCTTTGCATTAATAGCTCATCTTTAAAGGTTCTAGCTCTTGTCTTGCTATCTTGTGCGATAAAGTTAAAAATGGTTTGTAGCTCTGTTTTGAAACGTACGCTAAATTTTACCATTGTTCGCATTCTTTGGTTAGTTCATCAATGGAATAAAGCTTAACAGTGCCATTGACTACCTCATCAACCCTATTTTTATAATCAGCTTTTAGCTCTGATAAGCTATTTTCTGTTTGGTTGCTTTTTATCTCTAAAGGCTCGTTTTGTTTATCTGCTAAGGCTTTAATGACTTGTAAGGCTTCGTTTAAAAAGTTTTCATTGCCTTTTAGTGTGACACTTTGCATATGCTTACCTTTTTACTGACTTATTTTTAAATATTTTTTTCTATCAGTATAATTATCAGTAAAAAATGCTTAAAAGCAAGTAAAACTAAATAAAATTAATTAAAACGATGAACAACGAATTACATTCTAAACACGGTAAAATCAGTGTTTTTTAAAAGATATTGAATAAAAATGATTGATTTAAAAATATGCAGTGGTGGCTCTAACTGGACTCGAACCAGTGACCCCCACCATGTCAAGGTGATGCTCTACCAACTGAGCTATAGAACCAAAGAGTTTGGATTATATAAAAATATCGCTTAAATTTGGGTAAAAACCCAAATTTAAATCAAATTCGCCTTTACTATCATAGCGTATATGATGATAAACATAATTATAGTAGGCACTTCGTTATACATTCTAAAAAATTTACCGCTTTTTTTACAGCGATTTTCTTTAAACTGTTTTAAATAGTATCCTAAGCTAAAATGATAAGCTATCAAAATAATCACACAGAGCAATTTCATATGGAAAAATCCTTGTTTCATAAGCTCTGGTTTTGCAAAAATCAGTATCGAAAGACCACTTAAAATGGTAATTATCATAGCTATCCAGCCTATACCGTTGTAAAGTTTGCTTTCTTGAATTTTTACTACATCGACAAATCCGTTATTTTGTATGTGTTCTGCGTGATAAACATAAAGTCGCGGCTGATAAAACAGCATCGCCATCCAAGAGATAAATGCGGCATAGTGCAGCCATTTGACCCATAAATAAGCTTCATAGCTCATTTTGTAACTCCTTAATAAAATTTTTCCGTTAGCTTACCATATAAATTTAAATATCTCTAAATCTAGCCTAAAATTTCATCTTTACGCCTTAGATACTCATCGTAACTCATAGCTCCATTTTTGTACAATTCATATAGTTTTTCTACATTTTTTAATTTATGAGAATCGCTAATGCTTTTTTCGATGCAATTAACAGAATTTAGTTTTTCTACCCAATTTGAGGTCAAAAACAGATCAACAAGCCACCAAATTCCCCAAATAGCAAGAAAAAAGTAGCCGACTAGAAATATAGCCGTAAAACTCCCGATCCAAAAAAGCAAAAGCTGTAAAATTCCACTCAAAAATTTACCGCAGTAAATTCTATGAGCGCCAAAACCGCCTAAGAAAAACCAAAGCGCATACGCTATATAAATATTTCTTTGCATTACTTTTTCCTATGCATAAAACTCTGAACCAAAATAATCAAAATCGCCAGATCTATCATCATATCAGCAAAGTTAAATACGGCAAAATTAAACCATTTATGCCAAAAAATATAATCAACAACGCCGCCATGAACAAATCTATCAAGTATATTTGAGCAACCTCCACCAAGAAGCAGACCAAATGCGGCGGTATGGGATTTTAAAAGTTCTTTTTGACCAAAAAGATAACCTAAAAGAACGGCGATAAGAGCCAACTGGATGTATTTTAAATTTGAACCTAAAAACTCAAACATAGAAAATGCTACGCCTTTATTAAAGACTAAAACAAGATCTACAAACTCGCCTTTGTATCTAAATCCGTTTAAAAATATCCATTTTATTATCTGATCGGCGGCAAATATAGCCGCAAAATATGATAAAAATTTAAAAATTACCTTACTCATTTAATGCTTTTATAAAGAATTTTTCTACTTCTATCATCTTTTTAGTTACCAATGTTTCATCTTTTCCCTCAAGCAAAAGTCTTATAACATTTTCGGTTCCAGAATATCTAAAAAGAGTACGAATTCCTAGTTTTTTAAGCTCATCTTCAAGCTCTTTTAAGCCTTTAAGCTCATCAAGAGGTCTTTTTTCTATAATTTTTAAATTTGAAAGTTTTTGCGGATATGCTTTGATACTTCCAAATATCTCGCTAGCTTTTTTATTTTTAGCTAAGAGACAAGCACTTACTTGCAAAGCCGAAACAAGCCCATCACCAGTCTTTGAAAAATCACTAAATATAATGTGTCCGCTCTGCTCACCACCGAAATTTATACCGTTTTCTTTCATCATTTCAAGAACAAATTTATCTCCAACGTTTGAACGAAGAAGCTTGATTTTATGTTTTGCAAGGTAGTCATCAAGTGCGGCGTTACTCATTACAGTAGCCACTATCTCCTTTTTATCTAACATCTTATTTTCATCAAGATAAGTAGCTAAAACACCAAGCAAAGCGTCTCCATCAACAACTTTTGCATTTTCATCAACAACTACAAGTCTATCAGCATCACCATCAAAAGCAAATCCTATATCAGCTCTTAATCTTTTAACTTCTTTTGCCAAATTTTCAGGATGCAAAGCACCACAACCATCATTTATATTTCCACCATTTGGTTCATCGTTTAAGACTATTGTCTCTGCTCCAAGCTCACTAAATACGGTTGGAGCGACTTTATAAACTGCGCCGTTTGCCACGTCCAAAACAACTCTTAAGCCTTTTAAAGTAAGACTTTTAGGAAATGAGTTTTTGATATGAACTATATATCTGCCGATCACGTCGTCGATTCTTTTTGACTGACCGATTTCAAGACCTGTTTTTTGACTATTTTCTATGATTTCATTATGAAAAAATATATTTTCTATGGCTTGCTCAGCCTCTACGCTTAGTTTATTTCCAAAACTATCAAAAAATTTGATACCATTATCATCAAACGGATTGTGACTCGCACTTATCATTATACCGGCGTCACAGCGCATATCTTCAGTCAAAAACGCTATTGCAGGAGTTGGCATAGGACCTATTTGTATAACGTTATATCCAACTGCAGTGAGTCCGGCGACTATCGCGGTTTCTATCATATAGCCACTTTTTCTTGTGTCTTTGCCGACTAATATTTTATTTGTAATTGAGTTTTTACGAAAGTAAATTCCAGCAGCCATAGCTAGACGCATCGCAGTCATCGCATTTAGCTTCTCTCCGGCTCTGCCTCTAACTCCATCGGTTCCAAAAAGCTTCATTTTTGCCTTCTTTTTTTAAATTTAACTAGCTATTTTATCAAAAACAATATTAAATTTGCATATGAAATACAATTCTAAATTTAAAAGCGGAAAATAATTACGTTAAAAATAGAATGAGTAATGATTAAATTTGACTTAAATTCAGATCTGTTTAATAATTTTTAGGGTATAATCACCGACTAAAATTATAAAAAAGGTAAGTTATGGCAAACCACAAATCTGCTGAAAAAAGAGCAAGACAAACTATAAAAAGAACCGAGAGAAATAGATTTTACCGCACAAGACTTAAAAATTTGACTAAAGCGGTAAGAGTTGCAGTAACTAGCGGTGACAAAGACGCTGCGCTACTTGCATTAAAAGACGTAAATAAAAACTTCCATAGCTTTGTAAGCAAAGGATTTCTTAAAAAAGAGACTGCTTCAAGAAAAGTTAGTCGCTTAGCAAAACTTGTTAGTACTTTAGCTGCATAATTTAAATTTAAATGTTAGCTGACAAACTACGTCCATTTATAGATCGCTACAATGAGCTAGATACTCTGCTTAGCGATCCATCAGTCATAAACGATATATCTCGTATGACTAAACTCTCAAAAGAACAAAGAAACTTAGAATCCATAAAAGATGCTACTCATAGATATCTGAATATATTAAACGCTATAGAAGAAAATAAAACTCTACTTGAAGATCCAGAACTCGGCGAACTTGCTAAAGATGAGCTAAAAACGCTAGAAACAGAACTTCCAAAGTTAGAAGACGAGATAAAACTTCTACTTCTTCCAAAAGATCCAAACGATGAGAAAAATATATATTTAGAACTACGAGCCGGAACTGGAGGCGATGAAGCGGCTTTGTTTGTCGGAAACCTTGCTACTGCTTATATAAGATATACAGAGCTTAAAGGCTACAAGTATGAGATAGTAAGCTCAAGTGAGGGAAGCGCTGGCGGCTATAAAGAGCTTATCTTACTTATAAAAGGTGAAGGCGCTTACTCAAGACTTAAGTATGAAGGTGGTACTCACAGAGTTCAAAGAGTTCCAGAAACAGAAAGTCAAGGTAGAGTTCATACATCAGCTATCACAGTAGCCATTATGCCTGAAGTTGAAGATAGCGAGATAGAAATAAATCCAAACGATCTTAAAATAGACGTTATGAGAAGCTCAGGTCATGGCGGGCAGTCGGTAAATACAACAGACAGCGCCGTGCGCGTAACTCACATACCAACAGGCTTAGTCGTCGTCAATCAAGACGGTAAGAGCCAACACAAAAATAAAGACGCCGCGATAAAAGTCTTAAAAGCTAGACTTTACGATATGCAAGAGAGTGAGCGCAGAGAAAAAGAGAGTAAAGAGAGAAAAGATCAAGTAGGCACTGGAGATAGAAGCGGTCGTATCCGTACGTATAACTATCCGCAAAATCGTATCAGCGATCACCGTATAAATCTCACTCTTTATAGGCTAGATGCGATTATGGGTGCAGGACTTTTCGATGAGATCATAGATCCGCTCATCGCCCACTACCAAGCAGAAGCTATAGCAAACGCTGGGCTATAAATTAACCACTCTTAAAATAAATGTTATGACCGCAGAGACCGTATTTAAGTATGTAAAAGAAAAGTACGGTACAATCCCTGATTATCCGTGGATAAAAACTGCAAATCACGCCGTCTTAAGACATATAGAAAATCAAAAATGGTACGGCGTCATAATAAATATTCCAAAAAATAAGCTCAAACTAGACGGAGATGATCTGGTCGATGTTTTAAATTTAAGGTGCGAAAAAGATCTAGCTATTTTGTTAAAAGATGGCAAAACTATACTTCCAGCGTACCATATGAACAAAAAGAACTGGATATCAATCCTACTTAAAGAGACTAGCGACGAGATGATTTTTGATCTCATCGCTCAGAGTTATGAGCTAACTCTTTAGCTATTTTATCAGCTTTGAGATATCTTTAAATTTAGTATGCTCTGCACTTTGCATTATCTCAAACGCTATCATTTCAGCAGATTTTATAGTTACGCCTTTTAGATTTAAAAAAGCAAGTTCTTTATTTCTTTCGTTTCTACTACCCACGCACTCATCTACCAAAGTCACGCTATAACCATTATTTAGCAGATCTTTTGCACTTTGATATACGCAGATATGAGCTTCTACTCCGATCAAAATCACATTTTTATACCCTGAAATTTCATCTTTTATAATATTAAAAGCTGAGAATTCCAACTTATCAAATATCTTAGAATTTATCAAATTTAGTATCTGTTCATCGGTATCGCCAAGCCCTTTTTTATACTGCTGCGTAGCGATCACCTTAAGTCCTAGCTCATTTACTATTTTTAGAAATTTAACACTATTTTGCAGCAAATTTTTATCACTCATCACGTTTAAAAGCTTAGTTTGCATATCGATAACTACAACTATACTATCCATAAAATTCCCTCCCTTTTTTAGTTTTATAAATCTATCTCGATACCCACTGGACAGTGATCGCTGCCCTCAATGCTATCAAGTATAAATGCGTCCTTTAATCTATCTTTTAAATTTGGGCTGATGAAAAAATAATCGATCCGCCAACCGACGTTTTTAGCCCTTGCGTTAAATCTATAGCTCCACCATGAGTAAGCGTCCTCTTTATCGCCGTTTATAAATCTAAAAGTATCTATAAATCCACTGCTAATAACCCTATCTATCCACGCTCTCTCACACGGCAAAAATCCGCTTGTTTTGGAGTTGGCTTTTGGATTTTTTAAGTCGATTTCACGGTGAGCGGTATTTACATCACCACAAAATATCACCTCTTTGCCATCACCAACCAAAGCATTTATATAAGCTAGAAATTTATCGTAAAAATCCATCTTATACGCTAGTCTCTCATCTCCTTGCTGACCGTTTGGAAAATATATATTAAAAAGATATGTATCGCCAAATTTATGCTCCAAAACTCTACCCTCATCATCATCAAAAAACTGCGATTTTAAATTTTGTGATTTTAAATTTGACAAACTCATTACGCCTGAATAGCCCGGTCTCTTGGCTGAATTTACAGATATATTTTCAAATCCTAGATTATAAATTTCTGCTGGTATCTTATCTTCACTTACTTTTATCTCTTGTAAGCCTAAAAAGTCTGGTTTATGCTCACTCAGCCACGCAAAAGACTCCTTTCCAAGAGCTGCTCTAAGCCCATTTACATTCCACGAGATTAGTTTCAAATTTAATCCTTTTATATATTTTGCTTAAATTATAACTTTAATTTTAAAATATTTCTACTAAATTTTTATCTATTTACCATATTGAATTATAATTTTCACAAATAATTTTAAGGATGTTCATGAAACTTAGCTCAAATATTTTTATATTGAGTTTTTCTCTTTTTATAACTTTGCTTAACTACAAATTTTTTGAATTTGCAATTAACAAAGCAGGTTTTTACGAAAACAAAATTGTTCTTTTAACGCTTCCGGTGCTATTTTTTGCACTATTGATAATATCTTTTAGCTTATTATTCCTACCTTATTTAACTAAACCATTATCAATTTTTATAGGAATTAGCGGAATTGCCGGAGCGTACTTTATGAACACGTACGGCACGATAATAGACGGCGATATGATAAGAAACGCAGTTCAAACAGATGTAAAAGAGGTTAGAGATCTGCTAAACTGGAATATAATTTTATGGATTTTAGGCGCTGTTTTTATCACGATTTTCATACTAAAAACGCAAATCGTATATTCTAATATCTTGCACGAGGTAAAAATCAGATCTATTTTTATAGTAGTGGCTTTGGCTATTTTTGGCGGATCTTTTGGTATATTTAGCAAAAATTTTATACCATTTTTTAGAAACTATCCAGAAATCAGATTTTTTACAACTCCGTTTTATCCGATATACTCTATAATTAAATTTACAAAATCACTAGCCCCTAAAGCAGAATTTCAAAAAATAGGACTTGACGCAACTCTAAAAGATGATAAAAAAAGATTATTTGTACTTATAGTAGGAGAGACTGCAAGAGCTGCTAATTACTCATTAAATAACTATATGAAGAACGATACAAATCCATATTCGAAAGAAAATGGCGTACTTAGCTTTACAAACTTCTACTCGTGTGGTACATCTACTGCTATAAGTGTGCCTTGTATGTTTTCAAATTTGACTAAAAATACATTTTCTCCAGATAAAGCTAATAATATGGGTAATTTATTAGACGTATTTACAGTAGCAAATGTCGATGTAAGCTGGTTTGGTAATAACTCTGGATGGTGCAAAGGAGTCTGCGAGAGAGTGCAAAACGCTAAGAATTATGGTGGTGAGAGTTTTGATGAAGTTATGTTAAAAGATATAAACTCCAAAATACAAAACGCTTCAAAAAACAGCTTTATAGTAGTTCATCTACAAGGAAGCCATGGACCAACCTACTTTAAAAGATATCCAAAAGAGTTTGATAAGTTCAACCCTACTTGCGATACTGCCGTACTAAAAGACTGCAGCCACGATGAAATAGTAAATACGTATGATAATACTATATTATATACCGATTATGTTATGAATAAAATAATAGATATGCTAAAAGATTCTAAATTTGAAACTGGACTTCTTTACGTAAGCGATCACGGTGAGAGTTTAGGGGAAAATGGATTATACTTGCACGGTATGCCTTATGCTTTTGCTCCGGATTTTCAGATACATGTTCCTGCTATACTTTGGTTAAACGAAAATAAAAAATTAGATGAATTAAGAAAATTAAAAGATGAAAGTTTATCGCAAGACTATATTTTTCACTCTATGCTTGGTTTTTTTGATATAAACTCAAGTGTTTATGATAAAAACTTAGACTTTTTCACTAAGGATATAAAGTGAGAAATCAACCAAAATATAGCTTTTTCAAAAACTCATCATACGCTTTTAGCGGACTTTTTGATATCATATCTAGCGAAAAAAGCTTTAAGATAGAACTAGCTATCATAATTCCCTTGCTTGTTATATCTATTTTTTTAAATTTAACCCTAAGCGAACATCTATTTTTAGTCGCTGTGTTATTTTTAGTTCTTATAATAGAGTGCATCAACTCATCTATAGAAAGAGCTGTGGATCTCACTACGACAAACTATCATATACTAGCTAAAAAAGCAAAAGACGCTGCAAGTGCGGCTGTATTTTTAAGTATATGTTTAGCAGGATTGGTATGGATAAGCATAATTTTAAATTTAATACTCTAACAAAACTCTTTAAAAAAATTCTAGGCGAAAAGAAAACGCTTATAATGGAGCTTTTAGTAGAAAATATGGATGAAAACTATCTCGTAAAATATACTATAAAAGAGATTTGCGACGAGTTAGAAGTAAGCAAACCTACAGTTATCCAAACGTTCAAACTTTTAGAAGAAAAAGCTGTTTTAACAAAGATAAAAAACGGTTTATACAAGCTTAATCTATCAGATGAGTTATGATGATTTTACAGCCTATCAAGATAAGTATAACGCCACCAAGAACCAGAGCTTTACTTTCTAATATCTCACCTAAAACTCTACCCATATAACTAGCAATAATACATAAAGCAAAACAGACCACACCTATAACAAACGCAGCAACTACTATATTTATCTCTTCAAAACTAAAAGTAATCCCCACAGCAAGCGCGTCTAAACTAGTCGCAAAAGCCCCCAACATAAGCATTCTTAAACTCAAATTTAAACTACAATGCACGCTAATCTGCTTACTCTCTTTTATCATTTTTATACCTAAAAATAGCAAAATAGCAAAAGCTACGTAATGATCTATATAAGATATAAATCCAGCAAACGCAAGACCAAAAAAATAACCGATAACTGGCATAAAAGCTTGAAATATTCCAAACAAAAAAGACATTTTAAAAATTTGCAAAGCTTTTATGTTCATACACCTTGCACCGTTTGCCATACTTATAGCTACACTGTCCATTGCTAAAGCGATAGCTAAAAAAATCAACTCCATAATTATCCTTATTTTAAAAAGAGTGTAATTATATCTTAATTTACATTATGCTAAAATTAACGCATTTTTTATTGAAAGAAGATTAAGTTGAAAAAGAGTGTCATAGCTGAGATCTTACTTGTTTTTGTAGCGATCTCTTGGGGAATGACGTTTGTACCAGTAGCTCAAGCTATAAAAAGTATTAATGTTTTTAGCTTTTTGTTTTGGAGATTTTTAATCGCTACGATTTTTATGCTGATTTTTTGTATAAAAATATTCAAATTTGATAAAAAATCAATCTATTACGGTCTATTTTTAGGATTTTGGTTATTTTGTGGATTTGCTTTTCAGACATACGCTTTGAAATACTCATATAGCTCAACAGTCGCTTTTATAACAGGATTAAACGTTGTTTTAGTACCGTTTTTGATGCTTGTATTTTTTAAGCAAAGTGTAAATAAATTTGCATTTGGTGGAGCGCTTATAGCTTTTATCGGACTGTATTTTCTTAGCGGTACTGGAGAATTTGGACTTGGTAAAGGTGAAATTTTATCTATCATCTGCGCTATTTGCTACGCTTTGCATATCTCATTTACTGGAGTTTTGGTTAGCAAATGCAATATTTATGCGATGGTGATTTGCGAATTTTTTGCTGTGACTATTTTAAGCCTTTTTGGAGCTATATTTTTTGAGAGTGGGGATACAAACTCACTATTTAAAGGACTGCAAATTAGTTTTGAAGTAGATTTTTTAATGGCACTTATAGTCTGCGCTCTATTTGCCACCGTATTTGCATTTTTCGTACAGAGCTACGCTCAAATTTATACAACTGCTACAAAAACAGCTTTGATATTCACACTTGAGCCAGTGAGTGCTGGACTAGCAGGTTATTATATCGCAAATGAAATTTTAAGTATAACGCAGATATTAGGAGCTGCAGCTATACTTTTTGGAGTGTTATTTAGTGAGATAGGTTCAAATTTAATGAGACAAGCGACTCTTAAATTTAAAAACTAAATTTGAGTTTTACTTTTTAGCTTAGACTTAAATGTACAAAATACCTCAACACCAAAAAAGCAAATCGTTGCAACTAAGATAATGCTAGCACCGCTTGTAAGATTATAACTATAACTAAGCCACAAACCAAAAATAGTGAAAAATGCAGATATAGCGCCTGCTAAAATCATCATAATACCCAAATTCGGACTAAACTTTTCAGCGATATATGGAGGTATCGTAAGAAGAGCTATAACAAGTATAAGTCCGACAACTCTTATGGTAGCTACAACGCAAAGTGACATCAGAGCCGTCATTACGTAGTATAAAAGAGTTGTGCTAACTCCTCTAAGATTTGCAAACTCGCTATCAAAACTTACTGCGCAAATTTGTCTATAAAGTCCTATACTAAAAGCTATAAAAAGTAGATCTATGAAAGCCATAAACCATAAATCACTACTAGAAACAGCCAAAATCGATCCAAAAAGATAGCTCATAAGATCACTATTATACCCCGGAGTGATATCTATAAAAATAATACCTATAGCCATACCAAACGCCCATATAGCACCTATTATGCTATCTGTGCGATCTCTATTTTTCAAGCTTATAAAAGCTATCAAAAGTCCAAGAGCTATGGCAAAAAAAGTAGCACCAAAAAGTGGGCTTAAGCCTAAAAAAAATGCTATTCCTATACCACCATATGCTCCATGAGCAACTCCACCTGCTATGAAAGTCATTTTATTTACAACTATAAGAGAGCCTATAATGCCACATGCTACGCTTACTAATATTCCGGCAAAAAGAGCATTTTGCATAAAACTAAAACTAAAAGCGTCTATCATATATGCTCCTTACAGCCACACTTTTTTAAAGCTATCTCAACATCGCAAAAATGATCATGAGAGTGACTTAAATGCTCTATAAAGCTCTGCTTATCTCTACCATCTATACTGTGCAAAAACAGTTCTCGACTAACATAAGCAACTTTAGTAGCAAAACTTATAGCCATATTTATATCATGGCTTACCATAACTATACCTATACCAGTTCTATTTATATCTTTAAGTCTAGTATAAATTTCAGCTTGACCCTCTGTGTCTATACTAGCAGTAGGCTCATCTAACATAAGAATTTTAGCATCACTGCAAAGTGCTCTTGCTATATATACTCTTTGTCTCTCTCCACCACTTAACTCTCCTATACCTCTTTTATAAAAATCTTGCATAGAAACTTTTTTAAGCGCATTCATAGCTAATTCTTTATCTTGTTTTGAGTAAAATCCAAATATTTTATTATCCAATCTACCCATTAAAACAACTTCTAAAACACTCATAGGAAATGCTTTATTTATAGGTATATGCTGCGGAACGTACCCTATAAATTTACAAAGATCTTTTGGGCTTTTCTCATCTATGGATACGCTACCTTTTGAAGGAGTTATGAGACCTAGCATAAGACGCAAAAGACTACTTTTACCGCCTCCATTTGGTCCTATTATGCTAAGAAAATCACTAGAATGATAAACTAAATTTATATTTTTTAAGATAATAGAGCTATCATAACCAAAAGTTACGTTTTTTAATTCTATCCTCATAAAACGCTAACTTTACTTGAAATAATAAACATATAAACCCCAAGACCTATCATCAAAGCAAGAGCTAAAAACTCAAGATAAACTCTAAGATTTTTAAATTTAAATAGCGAATCATTCATACTTTTACCAAATACCGCCGCTATAAATATCACACTAGCCATACCAAGACCTATCATAAAAGCACTTGCTAATCCTATGCCAAAACTACCTAAACTAAATGCTAAAACAAAAACAAGCACAGTTCCAGGGCACGGCACAAGAGCTGCGGCAAAAACCAGCATCCACTCATAAACTGAGCGAGGAGTTCCAAAAGAAAAAGAGGTGTGAGCGCAGCCACAAGCGTTATTATGGTTATGATTTAAATTTGAATAGTTGAAAATTTTGGTATATGTTTTGGCTTCATAGCTAACTGTTTTAAATTTAATTTTTTTTGATTTAAAAAATATCTTTAATTTTGTAAAAATCATAAAGATAGCTATCAATATAATTATAACAGCCGAAATCTTTGTCGTGATACTAGCAGCTTCATTCGTAGCCTTTGTTACAAAAGCGTCTATAACAAACATCATAACATAAACTAAAATCAAAGCCCCAACAACATGCAAAAAGCCGATTTTTAAAGATAAACTAAGCGCCTTCATATAACTAGCGCGGTTAGCAGCAAAATAGCTAGTAGTAAGAAGTTTTCCATGTCCTGGACCAGCGGCGTGTAAAAATCCATAAACAAACGAAACTAGCAAAATAGCAAACACTCCTGAGTTGCTGCTATCTTTAATAAGCATTTTTAATTTATCAAGATAATTTGTACTAACTTTTGCTAAAAGATTGTATTTTTCTTCATCGATTCTATCTATATCTTTTAAAAGATCCTCAGTAGAGTTTTGCACAGAGTCGTATTTTAAACTTTCATCAGCATCCAAAGAGTTTGTATTTTTAGGTATTATACTAGATAAACTAGGTTTGTCGGAATTTGTTTTTTTCTCTTTATCGATCTCATAAAATGCAACATTTAAATTTATATTTGGATTGATGTAAAGTCCGTTTTTCGTCTCATATGAGCTAGAATCTGCGATTTTGAAGTTAAAATACTCTTGCGTATCAAATATACTTATACGAATTACTCTACCCTCTTTTAAATCCAAATTTAAAGGAAATAAAAATGTAAAAACGAGCCTTCCATCATCGATAGCAGTTTTTACGTCATTTGCTTTTAAATTTAGTTTTTTGCTTTTTTCATCTCCATCATAATATGAAAAATCCATCAAATAATCTTTAGGCTCCAAATAGTCCAAAAGAGCTTTTTGAATCTCTGATAATTCATCAGCTTCGAGTTTTAAATTTGAGTTTATATCATATGTTTTAAAAGTCAATTCAGTAAAATTCTCAGAAAATACCCATTTGACCTTTACATCTTTTATTTTATTGCTATCTTCAGTGAAGCTTATCTCAGTATGAGCCGTAGGTGAATAAAGTGAGCAAAGCGCGCATCCAAACGCACTTTGCAATAATAAAATTAAAGTTAAAAAAACTGCTTTCATAAACCTTCTTTAAATGCCTTTGCCGTATTTTTCATACTTTCTACCCAATTTTCAGCTAAATTATCTATCTCTACAACATTTGCACCGGCTTCTTTGGCTATGAGCTGTGCTGCTTTTTTAGAAAACTGCGGTGCTACAAAGATAACTTTTACGTTTTCTTCTTTGGCTTCTTTTATGATATTTGCCAACTGAGCTGGTTTTGGCTCTTTTCCTTCAGTCTCTATAGCTATTTGATTTAAGCCATATCGCTTAGCAAAATACGCCCACGACGGATGATAAACTATGAAATTTCTATTTTTTACAGAAGCTAGTTGCTCTTTTATATAACTATCTAGCATATCAAGTTCATTTTGAAATTTAGCTAAATTTTCCTCATATAAAGCTTTATTTTTAGGATAATGAGCTATTAAAGCGTCGGCTATATTTTTAGCTTGTATTTTAACAAGCAGAGGATCAACCCAGATATGAGTATCAAAATTCCTGTCTATATGCTCTAACATATCTTCTATGATATCTGCTTTTTTCATATTTGATTTATAAAAAGTAGGCCAATTTTCAAGTTCTAAACTAAGAGTTTTAAAACTATCATCTCCCATATAAATATGAAAATGAGAGATTTTTGTAGGACTGATCTCGTGGTCGCTAAACTGAATAAATTTAGGTGCTTTGCTATTTTTATCTATATTTTCAAACTGATATCTAACACCTTTTTTACCGCTTTCATATGTTAGAATTTCATAACCTTTATAAGCATATTTTCCTGTATTTACGCCTTTAGAAGTATAAAAACTTATATCGCCGTTGTTTATGACTATACGATTTATACTACTTTTATAACCTTTTTCATAATATTTTTTATACTCTTTGAAATTTTTATCACTATTTGGAGCGCTTGCTTTGGCTTCTAAAACTGGATCTAGACTACCATCGATCAAATACGCATATACGCTATTAAAATCTCCATTCCAGTCGCTGATATCTCTATCTTTTACATCTTTATCATCAAAAATTCCATAATAACTATCTTTATGCTGTTTAGCGTGATCGTGTTTTTCATCATGTTTTTCATTGTCGTGATCGCCATGCTCGTGAGCCTCGCTAGATATAAGAGGAACGCCTTTTTGAGTTTTGATGATATCTAAGCTAGGGTAGCTTTTAGCAAATCTTGGAAGCCACGTATTTTCGTATTCCATTCCTACAGCAAAAAATATATCGCTTTTTTCTAAATTTTTCATCTGCTCTGGACGCGGCTCGTAAATATGAGGATCAGCACCGGCATTTACCATATAATTCACATCTACGCTATCTCCTGCTATTTGTTCAACGAAATATTTCGTAGGTAAAATGCTAGTAGTTACAACTGGTTTTGCATATAAAAATGCAGCGCCTATGCATAAAACGCAAAGAAATTTGTTCATCTTTTTCCTTTTAAATTTGATATTTTGCAGGGCATTATATCAAATGCAACTTAGTTGCAACTTAACGGCAGATAATTCAAAAATTATATTAAAATATGGCTAAAATTTGACTTATTTTTTATTATATATTTTAAATTTAACTGTTTTTATGATATGATTTTAACCAAAAAATGAGGTGGTTAAATGAAAGCGACTACTTTTTTACAAAGCCATGATATATCTTCAACTCCGCTTAGAATAGAGTTAGTAAAAATGTTGCAAAAAGCAAACAAACCTATAAGCTATGATGAGTTTTTGTCTAAAATCAAAGCAAATAAAACAACAATTTATAGAAATTTGGATCTTCTTTTAAGCAAAAATTTGATCATCAAAAATGAAATAGAGCATAAAAGTTTTTACGAGTTAGCAGATCACGCTAAAGCGTATTTTGTATGTGAAACATGCCATGAGATGGAAGAAATCGAAGTGCCAAATTTACCCGGAAAAAATATAAAAAGTGCCGTTATAAAAGGTATCTGCGAAAAATGTAGCTAGTAAGGTATTTTAAATTTCTAACAGATAGATTTGATTTTAAGTCTTTTTTTTATAAAATAATACATTTTCAAAAAGGTTACAATTGCAAAATACGCTAGCAAAAACAGCTCACCAAAAATATCAGTATAATGGAAGTATCGATATAGTGAAAGTATTGGTATTTTGATGATAAAGTTAATTTTGCTTTTAGGAATTATCACGAGTTTGTTTGCTCAGATAAAAGATGAGATATTTATACCTATTACTCAGCAACAGCCTTATAACAGACAAAAAGCCGCTCTAGGCAAAGAACTTTTTATCGATAAAAGACTAAGCAAAGACAAAACTATCTCTTGCGAAACTTGTCACAATCTTGAAATCAAAGCAACTGGAACTTCAGATAAAATAACAAAAGACAATCCTCCAACTCTGCTAAATGTATCTTTAAATTTTATATTTTCTAAAAAAGGAGAGATAAAAAATCTCAGTGAGCAGATAAAAAAATCATTAACCAGCGATAAAGAACTCAACACTCAAGAGAGTTTTATAATATCACAAATAAATAAAAATCCCAAATATGAAGCTAAATTTAAAAACATCTACAAAGACGGAGTGACGTTTGAAAATTCAGTAGATGCTTTAACTGAGTTTATCAAAGCGCTTAATACACCGCTTAGTCGTTTTGATAAATTTTTAGCAGGAGATAAAACAGCACTCAGCGAGGATGAACAAAAAGGATTTGAAGCCTTTATAAAATACGGCTGTACCAGTTGCCATAACGGAATAAATTTAGGTGGAAATATAATAAGCGTTATGAAAAATGAAATAATAAATACAAACGAGATACTAAAAGTACCAACACTAAGGAACATCTCACTTACAAAACCGTATTTTCACGATGGACGCGTAAATGAGCTTAGAGACGCTATCGAAATGATAAGATCAAGGATACACTCAGGAAAACACGATGAAAAAGAGTGCGAACTGATATATAAATTTTTACTTACTTTAGAGGGAAACACTCCGGAGATATTATATGAATAAAAGATATACTGCAAATAAAATAATTGTTGTTATGGTTTTGGTGTTATCTCTTTTTTGTGCGTATTTTATATTTCACACTAGCGAAATTATATCAAAAAACAACCTTTGGCTCGGAAAAGCATCAGAGATAAAAATACTAAATAACGATATAGATATCCAAATGTCTAAACAAATATCTTTGATAAATTACGATGATATGAACGCTAAAATGACAAAGATAAACAAGCTCATTCACGAAATAGAGATGTCAAAAGACTTTTCTAAATTTTTCTTTAAAATTAAAAATAAAAAGATATTTATGAGTTTAAAAAAGGCGATAGAGAACAAAAAAATCATTATAGAAAAATACCAAACTCTAAAATCAATATCAAGCAACGATCTTGTGTATATAAGTCAAAATTTAAAGTATGCATCAAATTTAAGATTTGCAAGCAAACTATACTCGTCTATCATTCTTAGCAAGCTAGGAACAGAGTTTAACGCAACTATGTTTAATCACGATATAAATATGAAGTTAAAAGATATAGGAGATACTAAAAGTTTTGATTACGCTCTTTTAAGTACCATTAAAGATGCGGGAAATAATATTTTATCACTTTCAAATTTATCATACGATAATATAAATTTAAAAACTACGAAAAAAATAGACGATTTTCTAGATGCGATCAATAGTCATTTCAAATCAAACATCAACGATCTTATGATAAGCGTGGTCGTGCTTTTGTTTATTATTATATTATCATCTACTAGAAATATCTATACAAGTATAAAAAATAGAAAAAATCTAGCCAAAATAAATCAGATGGAAGATATAATAACAAATAGTCCAAATCAAATTTTAATAATCAACAAAGAAGGCAAAATCATAGACGCAAATCCTACTTTTGAACAGATAAGCGGATATAAAAAATCAGAAGTTCTAAACAAAACTCTAAGTTTTTTAAATACGAATTTAAAAGGTACGAATATCTATGATGATATCCTTCAAAGTAAGCAGATCTGCAGATATAACGAGTTTATAAGCAAGTCAAAAAAAGGACTTTTGATATATGAAAAAATTATAGCTATACCGACTTTAGACGAGTACTCACAAATATCTGGAGCCATCATAGTCAAACAAGATATCACAAAAGAGAGGCTTATAGCAAAAGAGCTTGGATTTAAAACCGCAGAGATAAGAAACAGCGCCCTAACAGACAAATTAACAGGTTTAGGAAACCACATAGCGCTTATGGAAAAAATAGACGATAAGAAAAAAGGTGTCGTCATCTACATAAACGTTAATCACTTTTCAAATTTAAGATTTTTTTATAAAACATCGACTGTGGATCTTATATTAACTGCGATATCTGAAACCCTGAAACTATGTATAGAAACATACAAAATGAACTCAAGCATATACAGAATACAACTAGACGAGTTTTGCATATGGTATGAGGGAAGCAATATCAATAAAGACGTAAAACATATCTTAGAGTATTTTAAGGTAAAAAATATAGACATTATAACAAGTGAAGGTAGAGAAATATTGCCAAATATAAATATCACGATGGGCGTTAGTATGGAAACAGATACTCCAAATACAAACCGTCTCACTCAGTCTATCTTAGCTCACCACGAAGCAGCGTCAAATAACCAAAACATAGCATTTTATAAAGATAACAACATAATAGAACAACAATATCATAAAAATCAGCTAGTCTCAAGAATGATACAATACGCACTCAATGAAAATAGAGTAATGGTCGAGTGTCAAGGCATATTTGATATCAGATCAAGCAATAAACCGATATTAGCGTCATATGAAATTCTAATACGAATAATAGACTCTGAAAATAAAATACACTATCCAGGAGAGTTCTTAGGGGTAGCAAAACAAACATCGCTTTATATAGCACTTACAAAACAAGTTATAAACAAAGCTTTTGATCTTTTAGAAACATTTTGCGATAAGAAATTTTCTATAAATTTATCAAGCATAGATATGATAAATGAATCTGTTAAGAAGCTATTTATGCAAAAACTATTGCTATGCTCACAGCCTAGCCACCTTACTGTAGAAATACTAGAAAGTGAAGGTATAGACGACTATGCATCGATAAATCCATTTATAGAAAGCATAAAAGACCACGGATGCAAACTCTCTATAGACGACTTTGGAAGCGGATACTCAAACTACTATAGAATGCTTGAGCTTGACATTGATTACTTAAAAATAGACGGTTCAATCATCAAAAAACTTCCGTTTGACGAAAACGCAAGAAGTATCGTACAAACTATAGTAGAGTTTGCAAATAGACAAAAATACGATGTTGTAGCCGAGTTTGTATCGTCTAATGAAATTTTAGAACAAGTACTTAGTTATGGTATAAAATACGCTCAAGGCTTTTTACTTGGCAAACCTATTCATCCTAGTAATATAGATTAGCAAGGAGTTTTAGTGCATGATGTTATAAACGGTGCAGTTAAATTTATGGAAGAAAATTTCTTAGAACATAAAGAGTTATTTGAGAAATTAGGCACAAAACAAACACCTCACACTCTGTTTATCGGATGTTCTGACTCAAGAGTTGTTCCAAATTTGATAACAAATACGCTTCCAGGAGAGCTATTTGTAGTAAGAAATATAGGAAATATCGTACCGCATTACAGAGTGAGCGAAGAGTTCTTAGCAACCACCGCGGCAATAGAATACGCTATAAATGTTTTACACATAAAAAATATAATCGTATGCGGACATAGCAACTGCGGAGGCTGTGCTGCTTTGTACGATAGCGATGAACAATTAAGCAAAGTTCCTATCGTAAAAAGATGGTTGATGTTGATATCAGATATAAAAGAAGAAGTTTTAAAATACAAAACTTTAAGTCCTGCTAAAAGAGCGTGGATAACAGAGAGGTTAAATATCATAAACTCTACTCAAAATCTCTTAACTTTTCCTGGAGCTAAGGAAAAAATAGACGCTGGAGAGATCAAAATTTATGGCTGGCATTACATCATAGAAACAGGAGAAGTTTATAATTATGATGAACCTACAAAAACATTTAAATTACTTGAAAAGAGCATAGACTATGATAAGATTTTTAATCAAATTTTTACTGATTTTTAGTATTAGTTTAGAGGCAAATGAGTCTTTAACTAACATAATAGATGAAGTATTTAAGTTAAATCATCAAATTCTAATCATAGATGAGCAAAACAAAGATAAAAATGCTAGTTTAGGGCATGATCTTGACGCTTTAAAATCAAAAAAAACGGCTCTTTTTGAGCAAATTCCTCTTTTTATAACAAGTTATGATAGTGAAAATTTAAATAAAATCAAACGAGAGCGACTAAATTTACAAAAAAAAGCTGAGCTTTTACTTAGTAACGCAGTTTCTGATAAATTTATAAAAGCAAAATTAAATGCTGAAAATGCAAATTTAGACGAGATATTTTACAACGCGATATCTAGCTTGGCAAACGCATTTTTAAAAGATGCAAAACAAGACGATATAAACTCTATACTAGAAAATACCATAACAAATGTTCAAGTAACTGGATATCAAGATATGAAAGCTCTAAAAGACTCTTTAAATGACGAGTTAAAAGCTGAATTTAATGATAATTTTATAAATTTAGAGATCAAAAGACATAGCTATCAAGAGATTTTGGACTATTTAAAAAGCCATTCAGACTTACTAGCAGGCAACTTTTTGTTTTCGAGTTTAAAATTAAAAGATGTGATAAACTATATAAACAAACTTGTTCCATTTGATCAAGATACGTTTAATTTCGGTAAATTTTTTCTTATTTTAGTTGTTTTTGTATTTTTTATATCTATACGTAGAATGCTTTCAAAGATTGTATTTAGTATATTTACTGCATTTTTATCAAAAGAAAAAAAGATAGCCCACAAAGAGTTACAAGAGCAGTTTATACTAGTCATCAAAAAACCGATTTCTGTCTTTTTGATAGCGTATTCTGTAGATGTATGCCTTAGTATATTTTACTATCCAAGTCCTGTTCCTATAAATTTTGCAAACTATTTTACTATAATCTATATAGTGCTTATATCTTGGTTGGTTCTTGGTATATTAGATGGATATGGAATGGTTATTTTAAGTAAAATAGCGCAAAAAAGTGGTAGAAAAGAGGTGGTAAATCTTATTATAAAAATTCTATATTTTATAGTAGTTATAATCACGATTTTACTGATTTTAAGTAGGCTTGGATTTGATATAAGTACTCTTATAGCGTCTCTTGGTATAGGAGGACTTGCGGTCGCTCTTGCTACAAAAGATATAATAGCAAACTTTTTTGCTTCCATTATGCTTTTGTTTGACAACTCATTTTCTCAAGGGGATTGGATAGTTTGCGCAGGAGTTGAGGGAACAGTAGTTGAGATAGGACTTAGAAAAACTACTGTTAGGACATTTGACAACGCTTTAGTATTCGTTCCAAACTCAAAAATAATGAGTGAAAACGTAAAAAACTGGAATAGAAGAAAAGTCGGAAGGCAGATTAAAATGACCATAGGTCTTAGCTATTCTTGTTCAAAAAAGAGTATAGAAGCTTGCATAAATGATATAAGAACGATGCTGCTAAACCATCCAGGAATTGCTAAAAGCGGAGTAGATAGTGCGCTAAACTCTAAAGATTTCAGAATAAAATATCGCCAAAATATGATCTCAGTAGATGACTTAGCCGGATATAAAAGCAACCTTTTTGTAGTGCTTGACGAATTTGGAGATAGCTCTATAAATATACTGATTTACTGCTTCAGCAAAACGGTGGTATGGGGAGAATTTTTAGCTACAAAACAAGATGTTATGTTAAAAATTATGGATATAGTGGAAAAATACGACGACGCTAATTTCGCATTTCCATCAAACAGCATATACATAGAGAAGATGCCAACAATTGAATTTGAAAACTTAAATTTAAAAGGAGATAAAAATGCGTGAAGATTTTGAAGAATTAAATGATGATTTAGACGATGATATGGAAGAGCAAGATCTTGATGAAAACTTTGAAGATGAATTTAGCAACGGCAAGCAAGATAGTTATGATTACGATGAAAATGACTACTCTTACGACGATGAAGATGAAGAAGAGAGCTACGAGCATTAATGCACTATTTCATATATCCAAACGGCGGGCATTCGCTTATGCTCGCTCATAATTTAGAACTTTTAGGTCATACGTACGAATTCTTAGACGACTTCAAAGTAGGACTTAAAATAGAAGAAAACTCGGACAAAATAAATACCACAGGGGGGGGGTTAGCATTAATAGCTTGCGACACAACTCATCCAAAAAATCTAATTTTAAAAAAACAACTGATCAAAAAAGTTAAAAGCTTAAATTTGATACCAGTGGATGGATTTAAATGGATAATGAGTGAAATTTTAAGCTATTTAAAAGTAGAACCTCATAAAACTGCGGCTCTACTTCATTCTGGTATGAGCGATGGAAAACATCTTGGTGATATCATAAAATATCTAGAAAATAGTAAAACTTGCTTTGTGGAGATATTTACAGATTATTTCAATTATCAAATAAGAAAATCAACTCAAAGCAATAGTGACAAAATACTACTTATCCCTTTTGAATATCTTAAATTTATAAATTTCAAAGTAGTATCGGCAACAGGTAGTTTTGAAAAATTTAATAAAAAACTTATGGTTCATCCAAAATCTATAAAAATTATGATTCCGCATGCTTACACGACTCCACTTGCGCTTTTAAGCTACTACGCAAGAAGAGATATTCATATAAAAGAAGAGATAAAAGAGTATCAAGATATGGCTATAGACTACTTCATAGTTCCTAGTCGTACAAATTATAAACTGTTTTTGGATATGGGTATAGATAAAAATAGACTCGTACCGCTTGGTTACCCAAGTTTGGATTTAAATTTAAAACACCACAAAGATCGCAAAGCAAAGAAATCAGTTCTTATAGCCTTATACAGTACAAAAAGTGTAGATAGTATCGTGCCTGCTTTAAAAGAACTGCTAAAAAACGGTTATAAAGTTATATTTAGACCAAAACCAGGACAAGAGGAATTTGAGTGTAATCAAAATATTTTAAAAGAATTTAACGCAAATAAACTTTTTAAATTTGATACAAATACAAGAAAAACATCTCATGCTAAGATAGATGACGAGCTTATAAGTGAAATTTGCTGCTGTGTAAGCGACTACTCAAGCCTTGCTTTTACGCTACCACTTACAAATCTTAGACCATGTATTTTGTATTATCCTCAACATGTATTTGGTAAAAACTTTGGAAAACATCGTATAAACGGGGTAGATTATTCACTTGCAAATAGCAACTTACACATAATAGCAAAAAACTCTAACGATATACTAAAAGCTATAAAAAATTTAAATTTAAACGAGTTTAAAACCAAAATAAAAAGCTATAGAGATAATGAGGTTTATAATTTAAGAAATTCTAGTGAGGCTATAGCAAACTTTATAAGAGAGAAGCTAAACTCCTAAACGGATTTTAGCTTATTTGAGATAAACTTTTAAAAGTATATTTTTTTTAAATTTGAAAGTTTTGAGCTAACATTTAAAAGAAGCATATCAGATATAACAAGTCTTGCCATAGCAGTGGTAACTACGCTACCTCTTACGCCTATACAAGGATCATGGCGACCTCTTAAAGCGCAAGTAACCTCATCGCCGTTTAAATTTATAGTAGGCTGATCTTTAAATATACTTGGAGTCGGCTTAAAATAAGTTTTTATAATTATAGGCTCACCATTTGAGATACCGCCTAAGATACCGCCTGCGTTATTGCTCATAAATCCATTTTTATCCATAAAATCGTTGTTTTGGCTTCCTAAAATCAAACTAGCTTCGCTTCCTAAACCTATCTCCACTCCTTTTACTCCATTTATACCCATCATAGCAGCTGCAAGTCTAGCATCAAGCTTATCATAAAGCACCTCTCCAAGCCCTGCTGGAGCGCCATTTATAATAGTAAGAATAGTAGCACCTACGCTGTCGTTGCTGTTTTTTACATCTAGTATAAGATTTTTTGCGTTATCTTCTATATCGCTATCAAGCATAAAAATTTCACTTTTACTAGCAAATTCAAAATCAATTTTATTTGATTTGAGTTTTCCTATACTAAAAACTCCACTTTTAACATCTATGTTAAACTCTTTTAACATCATAGATCCAAAAGCTCCTGCAGCTACTCGAACTGCGGTTTCTCTAGCACTACTTCTGCCTCCGCCTCTATGATCTCGCACTGCGAATTTAGAAAAATATGTAAAATCCGCGTGTCCTGGTCTAAAAAGATCTTTTATACTATCGTAATCTTTTGAGTGCTGATTTGCATTTTTTATTATAAATCCTATAGGAGTTCCTGTGCTAAATCCTTCAAAAATACCACTTAATATCTCCACTTCATCAGCTTCTTTTCTGCTTGTAGCATACTTTCCACCCGGTTTTCTTTTATCCATTTCACTTCGCAAAAACTCTTCATCTATAGCTACTCCAGCAGGAAATCCATCTAAAACTCCTCCGATAGCTTTTCCGTGACTCTCACCAAATGTAGTTAGTCTAAGCTTACTTCCAAATGTGTTCATATATTTATTCCTTGCAAAACTTTCCACGCAGCACTCTGTTCAGCCTCTTTTTTACTATTTCCAATGGCGCGCGCAAGCTCCTTGTCGTTTAAAAAAACAGCCATTTCAAAACTTTTTTTATGATCTGGTCCGCTTGAACTTATAAGCTCATATCTAGGAGTCACACCAAATCTTGCTTGAGTTATCTCTTGCAAAGTTGTTTTATAGTCTTTTCCAAGACTTTGTAAGTCTATATTATTATACTGAGATTCCAAAAGATTTATAAAAATTTTTTTGACCACTTCTAAACCGCTTTCTAAATATATAGCCCCCATAAGCGCTTCTAAAGCATCACTAACTAAGCTCGGCTTATTTCTTCCATTATTATTATCCTCAGCAGCAGATAGATATAAAAAATCACCTAATTTTATCTGTGAGCTTATACTTGCAAAACTCTTTTCATTTACTAAAGCCGCTCTTAGCTTTGAGAGATTTCCCTCATCGGTATCTTTAAATTTAAAAAACAGATACTCACCTACTATAAGATCCAAAACAGCATCTCCCAAAAACTCAAGCCGTTCATTATTTACGCTACTTTTCATACTCTTATGAGTTAGCGCCTCCTTTAACAACGTTTTATCTTTAAATTTATAACCTAAATACTCTTCTAATCTATTTAATTTATCCATTTTGTGCCTTTATCGCTTGATCTCTTGCTAATTTATCGCACTCTTCATTTTGCGGATGACCGTTATGTGCTTTTACCCAGTTTGCGCTAACTTTGTGAATGCTTAGAAGCTCTAATAGCTCCTGCCATAGTTCTACATTTTTTACATTTTTAAATTTTTTCTTGATCCAGCCATCAAGCCATATATTTATAGCATTTGCTACGTAGCTACTATCTGTATAAAGGCTCACTTCGCACGGCTCTTTTAATGCTTTTAAACCTTCTATCACGGCTTGTATTTCCATTTTGTTATTTGTAGTGTAAGTAGCTCCACCGCTAGAGGATTTTTTATATCCTTCATACTCAAGTATGTAAGCCCAGCCGCCCGCTCCTGGATTATTTAAACAACTTCCGTCGCTAAAAAGGCATATCTTCTTCACTAGTATCCTTTGTAACGTGGGTTAAAATTTTTACACTTCCTAATCTCGCGCAGCTTGGACAACGGTAGAAAAATAGCGGATAACTTGTTTTGCACTCAGTACAAAAATAACTAAAACTAAGAGTTGCTCCAAGAGATCTATCGTTTGCAGCCTTTAAAAGAGCTAAATTAAAATCTTTTGGCTCATCATTAGATAGACCTTTGGCACCTAAAAGCTCTTTGAAATCCGCATTTTTTAAATTTAAAAGATTATCAAGTCTAAAAACTATATCTATACACTCATCAAGGCGCGGCATAGTTAGGCTGTCTAAAGGCTCATTATGCCTTATAAACTGTTCTAAAACCATTCTTTTTAAAAGTGGGAAATCTTCGCTAAGACTTAGAATTTGAGCTGCTTTTTCATTAAATTTACTAGTTTGACTAGTGATTATAAGAGCTTTTATATAAGCAACTTCAGCTTTTGTATCCGCACCTTGTTCATTCAAAGCATCTAAAGTTTCAAGACTATTTTCATACATTCTAAGCTTTTCGTATGTCACGCCAAGATATCTTAAAGCTTCACTGTTTCTAGGGCTTAGTTTAAGAGATTCTAAAAATACCTCACTAGCTTTTTTTAAAAATCCAGCTTTTAGATATATTTTTCCTAACGCTACTAACAAAAACTCACGTTGCTTTTTGCTAGGTGATTTATCGATAGCAACTAAATACACACTTATAGCCTTATCAAAATCTCCACTTTTTGCAAAAGTGAGCGCTAAAACGCTAAGCGAGTTTGTATCAACATCAAGTTCAAGAAGCATCTTTTTGTGCTTTTCGCTAAGTCCGCTGCTATTTTCAAATTTTTTAACAAATTTCTCTATGCTATGTTTTTCGTCTTTGATAGAAAAAATACCCCAAACATAGCTAAGCACAGCTATTAAAAGAAGTACTCCAAAAAATACAATAAGCCCAAAAATCGGATCTCTATACTCTACAAAAAAGAAGTCCAAATACAAACCTATATATTAAATTTAATGACCATTATAGCAAACTCAAGGTATAATCTCGCTTATGATAGAAGCTAGCAGCATTGAAAATTTAAAAAATATCGTTGATATAGCAGACGTTGTAGGCAGTTATCTACCTCTTAAACGTTCTGGAAGCGACTTTGTATGCGTATGCCCATTTCATAATGATAAAAATCCGTCTATGAGAGTAAGCCCTAGCAAAGGTATTTTTCACTGTTTTTCTTGTAAAGCCGGCGGAGATAGTATTAAATTTATAATGGATTATGAAAAACTCAGCTATCCTGAAGCTATAGAAAAATTAGCAAATATGTACAACTTCACGCTAAATTACACAGATACCAAAAACGAGCTTCATTATGATAAAAAAATATTAGAAAATTTAAATTTATATTATAAAAGTATGCTTTATAAAAACCGTGAAGCTATAAACTATCTTTATAGTCGTGGTATAAACGATGCTATGATAGAAAAATGGGAGCTTGGCTGGGCAGGTGCGTCTCAAGCAACTATAAATTTACTAGAAAATGAAAAAATAGAACCAAAAGAAGCACTGTACGTAGGAGCAGTCAAACAAAATGAAACAGGGATTTATGCTAGCTTTATAAACCGTATAACTTTTCCTATTTATAATCATCTTGGAAAACTTGTCGGATTTGGCGGTCGCACGATATCAAATAGTCCAGCAAAATACGTAAATTCACCACAGTCTGCTATATTTGATAAATCAAAACTGCTTTACGGATATGATAAAGCTAAAAATCAGATATTTAAAAAAGGCGAAATCATCATTTGCGAAGGTTATATGGACTGCATAATGCTACATCTTGCAGGACTTAACAACGCCGTAGCCGTTCTTGGAACTGCGCTCACTGAAAAACATATTCCTCTTTTGAAGCGTTCTGATATAAAAGTTATTTTAAGTTTTGATAGCGATGAAGCTGGCGTCAATGCTGCATTTAAAAGTGCAAAATTATTAGCTAGTAGCGAGTGTGACGGAAGAGTAGTTCTTATAAGAGGAGGAAAAGATCCAGCTGAGCTTGTGGCTAGCGGTATGGCAAATGAGTTAAGAAATAGTTTAGAAGGCGGGGTTGAGCTTGGAGAGTTTTATATAAGACACCTCATAAAATCCTTAAATCCCAAAACTCCTCTTGAGATCGCCAAAACTCTTGAAAGCGTACAGGAATTTACAAAAGGATTAAAAGAAATAGTAGCAAACTCATACGTGCCACTGGTCTCTTCACTCCTTGGTTTAGCTCCAAATAGTTTTAGTCTTTGCAGCAATGGTTTTAGATATTCACCAAAAAAACAGATGACAAAAGAGACCAAAAGTGTAAAAAAAGATCTACTCGAACTTGAAATTTTAAAAAATATGCTTTTAAATAGGGATTATTTAGAGATAGTAAAATCAGACTGCGGAAGCGATATGTTTGTAACTCACAATGAAATTTATAAAGCAGTAACCATCTCTCAAAATCCAAATAATCCACACATAAGAGAGCTTAGTTTAAATGATAATTTTGAAATTTATGATAGTTTAGATAGACTAAAAAAAGCACTAAATATACTAAAAATAAACTTTTGCGATAAAACTATCGTCTTGCTTGCTAGCTCAAATGACGAATCTAAATTTGAAAAAATAGCACAATTACAAAATATAAAAAAGCAATTAAAAGGAAATCAATGAATAAAAAATGTCTGGCGCTATTTAGCGGTGGGCTTGATAGTATGCTTGCTATCAAACTTATAAGTTCGCAAGGTATAAAAGTGCATGCCTTAAATATCGATATCGGTTTTGGAGGAAACAAGGATAAAGCAGAGCTTATGAGGCGTAGAGCAAAAATGGCTGGAGCTACTTTTGAGGTGGTAAATGTAAGAAGCAGATATCTACAAGAGGTTCTTTTCAACCCCAAATTTGGCTATGGCAAACAGTTTAATCCTTGTATTGATTGCCATGGATTTATGTTTAGAACGGCGATCTCTATGCTAAAAGATTACGGTGCGAGCTTTGTTATCAGCGGTGAAGTAGTTGGTCAGCGTCCCATGAGTCAAAGAAACGATGCTATGGTTCATGTAAAAAATCTAGCCTTAGATGAAAACGATATAATTTTGCGTCCGCTTTGCGCAAAACTGCTAAAACCAACAAAACCAGAACGTGAAGGTTTAGTAGATAGAGAAAAACTCTTAGATCTAAATGGTCGTGGCAGAAATCCTCAACTCACTCTTGCGAAAGAATTTGGTTTTAGTGATTTTGAAACGCCTGGGGGAGGATGTCTATACACAATGGAGGGATTTTCTAATCGTATTAGAGATTTTATTAAATTTGATAAAGATATGAGCGAAAATGACTTGCAAAGTCTGCGTTATGGTCGTCATTTACGTTTGCCAGGAGGCGCAAAAATGATAATCGGTCGCGACGAAAATGACAACGCTCATTTAGAAGCTTTAAGTTTAGACAAAATGTCTAGCATAAACTTTGATGACGTGATCGGAGCTCATTCATTCATCAGTAAAAACGCATCAAAAGAGGATCTGTGGCTTGGCGCGCGTCTTGCCATAACATACTGCAAAAGCGATATCTCACAAATTTACACCGCGAAAATAGGTGACAAAACGCTCGAAGTATCGCCTTTTGAAAGTAAAAATATAGCGCAAACATATTTTATAAAGTAAATTTAGCTAATGTTCAAAAAAGTGTATATTGAAATCAGCGATATCTGCTCTTGCAAATGTAGTTTTTGTCCATCGCCTCTTATGGAAACAAGGCGCAAAACAATGAGTCTTGAGCTATTTGAAAGAGTTTTACATCAAGTATCGCCTTTAACTAAACGAATTTGTTTGCACATTTTAGGTGATCCTTTAGAAGTATCAAATTTGAAAGAGTATATAAATTTAGTATCTAAATTTGATCTTAAAATAGATCTAGTAACAACTGGTAAAATGCTTTATAAACATAGTTTTGATATGCTTTTAGAACCTCCTTTTCATCAAATTTCATTTTCTTTGAGTGCATTTTTGGATAAAAACAGTAAATTTAGCGATGATTACGTCTCAAATTTACTTGCATTTTGTAGTGCAAGTTTAACAAAAAGAAGTGATACTTTTATAAATTTACGCATACAGAGCGATTTTTTATTAAATGATGATGAAAAAATGTCTCAAACTTTAGATAAATTTGAAAGATATTTTGATATAAATTTAAGCAAGTATCTACAACATATAAAACTGAATTTTGCTCAAAAAATTTATGAAAAAAACGTAAAAATTAGGCTTGCAAGAAAGGTATTATTAAATTTCAAAACCTCTTTTGAGTGGAGAAATAATGATTTAATAAACATCACTAAAACTTGCTATGCGTTAAAAGATCAGCTTGGAATTTTGAGTGATGGAGTTGTTGTACCTTGCTGTATAGACTACTTAGGAGCTATAAATTTAGGCAATATAAAAAACGAAAGCTTAGCTCAAATTTTAAAATCCCAAAGAGTAAAAAATATCAAAAACGGATTTAGTCAAGGTAGGATTGTTGAAAATTATTGTCAAAAATGCGCCTACTTAGTTGGAGTCAGCTAAGCTAGGAATTATAGAATTTCGATATAATTGTCGCATAAAATTTAAAGGCAAAATATGCAAACTGATAGAAACCTTACATTTTTATCCGCTTCGATAGTCATAGCCGCAGTGATCTTAGCTATAGGTTTTAGCACTATCGTAAAAAGCGAACGCAGCGTAAGCGTCAGGGGATTAGCTGAAAAAGAGGTACTTGCAGACTTAGCAGTATGGCAAATGAGCTTTTCGGTCGGCGATAATGATCTAGTAGAGCTTCAAAAGAAAGTGTTAGAAAAGACTAAAATAGCCGAAAATTTTCTAAATAAACGAGGTTTAAATGCCGGCGATTACACCATTCAAGCACCTTCTATAACTGATAATTCTATAAATCCTTATATGGATTCTCAAAAAATTCGTTACACCTACATAGCCAAAGCTACCTTGCTGATACGCACAAATAAAATAGCTGAAATAAAACAAGCTCAAAGAGAATCTTTGGAGTTAGCTAGTGATAATATCGCTATCAGTCAAGACTATGAAAACAGAATTGCGTTTGAATTTACAAAGCTAAATGATATCAAACCTCAAATGATAGCCGAAGCGACCAAAAATGCAAAACTAGCAGCTGAGCAGTTTGCGACTCTCTCAGGAAGCGAAGTTGGTAAGATCAAAAAAGCAACTCAAGGGCTTTTTAGTATAGAAAACGCAGCCATCGGACTAGAGGAAAAGAAAAATATCAGAGTAGTAACGCAAGTAGAGTATTTGCTGAAGTAAAAATTTATTTTAAAAGCGTAAAAATATTAAAAGTGCAAAAGTCCCTCAAATTCGCAACAAAACTTCAAAAGCAGTATGCAAAAAACTAAATGGATACTGCTTTTAGTATGTATTCATAAATCAAAATAACTAAATTTAGATAAATAGTGAAAATATCACGCCAAATACGATTAGTGGGATATTAAAAAATATAAAAGTCGGTACGCAAGTATCGTAGATGTGGCTATGCCTGCCATCAGCGTTTAGTCCCGAAGTCGGCCCTAAAGTACTATCACTCGCAGGACTTCCAGCGTCTCCTACAGCCGCGGCTATACCGATCAAAAGTATAGTAGCAGGAACACTAAATCCAAGACTCACGCAAAGCGGCACGTAAATAGCTGCGATGATAGGGATAGTCCCAAAACTAGTTCCGATACCCATAGTAACAAGAAGTCCGATAACTAGCATTATGATAGCTCCACCAAGCTTGCCACCGCTTATAGAACTTGCAAAATTTATAAGCTCACTTATGCCGCCAGTTTCTCTGATAACCAAACCAAATCCAGCAGCCACAAGCATAATAAAAGCGATAAAAGCCATCATAGCAAGACCTTGCTCCATCACTTTATCCATCTTTTTATACTCGATACCGCCAAATATTATCATAAAGATAAGTCCCAAAAGAGCTCCTAAAGGAAGAGAACTGCTCCAAATTTGAACACCAAAAGCAATCACTGCGCCGCCAAGCACGACCCACTCTTTTTGCCCCATACAAAGATCTTCTTTTTGTGCTACTTTTAACTCTTTGGTTTCTAAAGCGCTTTGCGTATAATCTCTAGGTTTTCTATAATAAAATAGCGCCAAAACTAAACCGATGAGCATAGCTACGCCGCCTATCCACATAACGCTACTTATATCGCCTATTTCTACGTTGATGCCGTTATTTCCAAGCTCTTTTTTAAGAATAGTATGAAACAAAAGACCAAAACCAACTGAAATACTGACGTACGGAGCTTTTAGTCCAAAAGTAAGTGCGCACGCCACAGCTCGTCTATCTATCCTAAGTTTATTCATCAAAGCAAGCAAGGGTGGTATCAAGATAGGTATAAAAGCTATATGAACTGGTATGAGATTTTGAGAAAAACATGCTATAAAAGCTATACTCAAAGAAAACCAAAAAACCTTTTTACTGATAAATTTACTAACGTAATGTATCAAAATAGGAGTTAAATTCGTCATACTGATAGCCGCGGCAAGCGCTCCAAGAAGTATATAACTAAGTGCAGTTTCTAAGTTGCCTTGCATTCCTGATATAAGTAAATTCGTGGTTTCTACCAGACCTTTTCCAGCAAGCATTCCAGCAGCCAAAGCTGAGATAAGTATGGCTAAAAAGACGTTAAAGCGCAGTAAGCACAAAACGCACATAAGCAAAACGCTAAGCACCACGGGATTTGTAAGCAACATAATCTACCTTTAAAATTTGATAAGCCAACATTATACAAGCGCATAGCTTAAATTTAGAAAATATTAATATAAATTTACTCTGCCCAACCTAAACCAGCAGCGATAAAATTCACTCAAAGCTTACTTGCTATAAATATAATTTTAATTTGAAATAGAGCTATTTTGCAGACCATTGGCGTATAAATCATTTTTTAAATTTGATTTATCTAAATTCTCAATCAGCTTTTTGGTTCTGACGTCTCTGCCATCAGGATTTGCGTGAAACCAGGTATCTAACATATATTTTCTATCTGGAAGATAACTATCGTTAAAATCACCTATAAACTCAAAGCCGTTTGAAGTTACGTAGTTTTTCAGCTCTACTAAAAACTTTTTGAACTCAGCTCCCTTTTCGCCGCTAAAATCATAACAACTCTCACCTATAACAGTAGGATAAGTAAATATAAACTTTACGCCTTTTTCTTTTTCTATCTTTTTCATTAGTTTTATATTTTCTTTAAATGTTTCACTTATAGCCGCCCTACCGCCAGTGATCTCTTTTGCAAATATATACTCATCGCAAGGAACTTTCATATCATCTTTTTGGGGAAGCGGACCTTGATATAAGTAATCTCCTCTATGCTCTTTTAAAGTAGCTTTTAAATCAAACTCTTTTGGAAGTTTATCTCTAAAAAGTTTTTTCAAATTTGACGCTGCTTTTTTAACTCCAGTTATAAACACGTAAGAAGCCGGAGTTTGAAGTATCACTTTGAGTTTTTCATTAAATGGTAAATTATCAAAATAGAAGTAAATTTCAGATAAAAGATGTTTATAAAATACAGTAGGAGCAACATCGTTCATATAGTACCTGTACTCCAAAGGATATATCACAACATCTCCTTTATGTGCAAATTTATATGTTCTATAAAGTCTGATTTTAAGTGGATATCCAGCGTAATCTCCTAAATTTAAAGTAAGTTTGCCAAAATGATCTTCTATCATTTTAGCGTTGATTCCATGAAATGAATTTGACCCGCTTTCTACTATAATACGATTTTCATTTACGGTATTAGTAAGAAGGAAATTTTTTACTGAACGAGAATCTAGAGAGCCGATTTTACCCAAAACTATAAAAAATAGCACGTATAACACACAAACACCGATTATAAAAGCGGCTAATTTTAATAAAAAATTTCTATAATATTTCATAAAATTCCCTAAAAATTAAAATATAAAAATTGTGATTCTTGAACGCTTCTAGTAGCAAAAAATGCACACATAAATAAAAATACTACAAAAATTACCGTTTTGTATCCAAATTTAGAGTTTGCAGCCATCTCATTTGAGTTTTTGCATAATACACAAATTACAAAAGCCATAACAGTAACAATAAAAATACTAAGGCTAGCGGCAATTTTATGAGTAACATTTTCCATAAAACCAAATGCTTCATTGATAGTGACTATAAAACCGCTGTTTGGGGCTATGGAGTTTATATTAAACATTCCTTTTAATACTTTAAAAGCAGACTCCATATCTTTAGCTCTGAAAAATACCCATGTAATATTTATAAAATTAAAGGTGATAATCCACGCCAAAATCCTATGCAAAGGTTTAAAATGAGAACTATAAAAACGATGGATCATAAGAGCGGTTCCGTGAAGAGCTCCCCATATAATAAATGTCCAACCAGCACCATGCCACAATCCCCCAAGCAAGAAAACGATAAAAATATTTATATAAGCCCTGCTCTCTCCAAGCCTATTTCCGCCAAGAGGAATATAAATATAATCGCGCAAAAATCTCGAGAGAGTCATATGCCATCTACGCCAAAACTCTTGAATACTAAGGGATTTATAAGGAGAGTTAAAATTTAGAGGTAAAACTATATTAAACATATATGATATACCTATTGCCATATCGGTATATCCACTAAAATCAAAATATAGCTGAAAAGTATAACTCAAACTTGTTATCCACGCCTCACTCATACTAAGCATAGCAACAGTATCAAATCCGTAATTTGCAAATTTAGCAAAAAAATCAGCTATCACGACCTTTTTAAACAGTCCCATAGCAAATAAAAATATACCTATACTGATATTTTTATAATGTATTTTTTTACGCCTTAAATTTGCGAACTGTGGCATCATTTCAGCGTGATGTATGATAGGACCTGCTAAGAGATGCGGGAAATATGTTACAAATAAAGCGTATTTAAGATAATTCGTCTCTTTAACCTTACCGCTAAAACAATCTACTAAAAACGCAATTTGAGTAAATGTAAAAAAGCTGATACCAAGCGGTAAAATGATGTGATGCAAAGGAATATTCGAGCCAAACATACCGTTAAAATTTTCTATAAAAAAGTCTGTATATTTGTAATATCCAAGCAGAGCTAGATTACATAATATACTAAACCACAAAAATATCTTTTTAAATTTAAACTCTTTACAAAGATGATTTCCTGCAAAAAAGTTAAATGTAATAGACATCAAAATAAGCGGCACATAGATAAAATTCCAATATCCATAAAAAACCAAAGACGCCGCTGTTAATATAAAAATACTAACCTTTACCAACCTAAATTTAGATAGTAAAAAATATAGAAAAAACGTGATAGGTAAAAATATAAATATAAATTCAAAAGAGTTAAAAAGCATAAGTATCCTTGAAAAAACAACTTAAATATCTATGATTTTACTTCAAATTTATTTAAAGTATAATAAATTGTAATTTTTAAACATTTTAAACTAAATTTTGATAAAATGGAGCAAATTTAAAAATAAAGGCAAAACTCATGCGAAGCGATATCATAAAAGACGGTTACACAAGGACTCCGCACCGCTCACTTCTAAGAGCGACCGGGCTTAAAGACGACGACTTTAAAAAACCGTTTATCGGCGTGGCAAATAGCTTCATAGAGATAATCCCTGGACATTTTTTCTTAAACAAATACTCAGAGATCCTTAAAGACGAGATCCGCAAAAACGGCTGCGTACCGTTTGAGTTTAACACTATCGGTGTTGATGATGGTATCGCTATGGGGCACGAGGGTATGCTTTACTCGCTTCCAAGCCGTGAGATCATCGCAAACTCTGTTGAAACAGTGATGAATGCTCACGCACTTGACGCGCTTGTTTGCATACCTAACTGCGACAAAATAGTCCCTGGAATGCTTATGGGCGCACTAAGAGTAAATGTACCGACTATATTTATAAGTGGCGGTCCTATGGCTGCTGGAGTTGGAGCTAAAGGTGAAGCTTTGGATCTAAACTCTGCTTTTGAAGCAGTTGGTGCTTATGAAACAAAGCGTATTGACGAAAAAGAACTTAAATTTATCGAATGCAATGCCTGTCCAGGTGGTGGAAGCTGCTCAGGAATGTTTACTGCAAACTCGATGAATACGCTTTGCGAAGCGATGGGCGTAGCTTTAGAGGGAAACGGTACCGTGCTTGCACTCACTCCTGAGCGCGAAGAGCTTATCAGAAAAGCAGCGCGCAGGATCTGCGAGATCGCACTTGATGAACGCTACAAAATCTGCAATATCGTCAATGAAAAAACTATCAAAAACGCTATGGTGGTAGATATGGCTATGGGCGGAAGTTCAAATACTATACTCCATATGCTCGCTATCAGCCGAGAAGCTGGCTCACCGCTAGACATAGCTAGTCTAAATGATATAAGTCGCTCAGTACCACACATAGCTAAAATAGCTCCAAGTCTGCCTAGTGTGCATATGCAAGACGTCGCTAGAGCCGGAGGACTAAGCGCAGTTATCAATGAGATAGCTAAATTCAATAGCGATTTACTAAACTTAGACGCTCTTACTGTGAGTGGCGAGAGCTTAGGAGATAGGGTAAAAAATGCTGAGATTTTAGATGAAAGCGTGATCCATACAGTAGAAAATGCTTACTCAAAAGTAGGCGGACTAGCTATTTTATTTGGAAATTTAGCTGAGCAAGGATGCGTGATAAAGGCTGCTGGTATCATCGGTAGCAGACAATTTAGCGGAAAAGCAGTCTGCTTTAACTCTCAAGATGAAGCTATAAAAGGCATCTCAAGCGGAAAAGTGCAAAAAGGCGACGTCGTAGTTTTAAGATACGAAGGACCAAAAGGAGGCCCCGGAATGCAAGAAATGCTAAGTCCGACTAGCCTTATAGTAGGACGTGGGCTTGGAGCAGACGTAGCTCTTATAACAGACGGTAGATTTAGCGGAGCGACAAGGGGACTTAGCATAGGACACGTAAGCCCTGAAGCTGCTGAGGGCGGTATGATAGGACTCTTAAAAGACGGTGACATTATAGATATCGACGTAGATAAATTTAGTATAAACGTACGTTTAAGCAACACTGAGATAGAAACAAGACGCAAAGAGTGGAAATACGCTGGAAAACAAGTAAATAGCCGCTGGTTAAGACAATACCAAAAACTAGTCACAAACGCAAGTAACGGCGCGATTTTGGAAGCGTGAAATTTATAAAACAAAAAGGCGAGAAAATCGCCTTTTTACGCTCCTAATTAAAACTTAATCTTTAAATATATAATCAATTTTCTATATAAATTGTAAAAATTAAAAATATCAATCCCTAAATATCTGAAAAATGTGTAAATACGCAAATAAAATAAAAATTATTTACATTAATAAAGTATTCTTATGCTTAAATTATATATTTATTATATTTTTAGCTAAAAAGATAATAAATATATACTAGGAACAAATATGAACAAACTAAAAAAATACATCGTTTCAACAGTGATTTTTATTGCATTTTTATTGATATTCAATGCTTGTGCAAATTTAAATTTAAATGACAAACACGAAAACGAGTTGTTGATTCTTCACACAAATGACCATCACGGAGCTCTTTTGCCATATGAAACTAAAGACGGCACGTTAATTGGCGGTGTAGCTTTACAAGCCAACTTAGTAAAACAGATGAGAAACGAGTATAAAAATGTGCTTTTACTTGACGCGGGCGATATAAATACTGGTTCATCACTTTCAAATATATTTGATGCAAAACCAGATATTTTAGCTTTTAACGCTCTAAAATACGATGCTGCTACTCTTGGAAATCATGAATTTGATGGTACATATGAAAAATTAAAAATGCAAATGGAACTTTCAAATTTCCCTTGGCTTAGCGCAAATGTTAAATTTGAAAATAATTATATTGCAAAACCATATATTATAAAAGATTTTGATGGATTTAAAGTCGCCATAATGGGACTTACTACAAGTACAACAAAGTATATAACTATTCCAGCAAAATTTGATGGTGCAAATGGAGAAAAGATAGAATTTCTACCAGAAATCCATGCTGCAAAAGAGGTACTGGATGAAATAAAAAATGCAAACCCAGATTTTGTAATCGCTTTAGTACATCTTGGAGATATAAAAGGCGATCCTATACATATAACATCGATTGATTTAGCTAATAATACACATGGTATAAATCTTATAATAGATGGGCATTCACACTCGGTATTCCAAAAACCTTTGATAATAAATGGCGTACCCATAGTGAGCGCAGGAAGTAATAACCGCTATGTAGGAAAAGCTATTTTAAATTTAAAAGATAAAAAGTTAAGGTGGAATTTAGTTGAACTAACTAGTAAAGACTTTGATTTAGATGATGAAATGAAAATAATTTTAGAGCCGTTTGTACAGATCCATGATGAAGTTTTAAACAGTAAAATTATAACCTTAAAAGAGTCATTATTGTTTGAAAATAATGAAATTAGATTTAAACAGATGCCAATAGGAAATTATTTGACTGATGCTATGATAAATTTGCTTTTTAAATTTGGTATAAAAGCGGACTTTGGTATTATAAACTCAGGAGCTATAAGATCTGGTATAAATGCCGGAGATGTAAGCAAAAAAGATGTTTTGATATCTATGCCTTTTCCAAATACAGTATCTGCAGTAAGTCTAAAAGGTGATGAAGTGGTGGAATTATTTAATTATATAATCAATATAAAACCGGGATTTGGCGGATTTGCTCAAATATCAAAAGATGTCAGTTTTACTATAGATAGCTCAAATAAAACTATTTTAAATTTAAAAATTAAAAATGAGCCGATAAATCCGTCTAAACTTTATACTATAGCAGTTACTGATTTTTTATCTAACGGTGGAGACGGTTATACTATTTTGAAAAAAGGGATAAATAAATTTGACTCATCAGTGCCTTTGAATGAAGCGTTTATAGAGTATTTAAAACTTCTTGAAGGTAAAATTTAATTATGTAATCGCCATAAATTTATAAAAATCAATTTTAAATTTGATGCTATATGATCTGCTAACGTAATAAAGCAACAAAAACCAAATTTACCATACCATAAAAAAACTTTTGATATAATCCTAAGATTAAAATCAAGTAGGAAAAAGTAATGGATAAATCCAAACAAGAAAATCGCTCCCAAAGCGATATTTCTTTAAAACAGACAAAGTATATTTTTGTAACAGGCGGCGTTTTATCAAGCCTTGGAAAAGGTATAGCTGCTGCTAGTATCGCCACTTTACTTAAAAATGTAGGATTAAAAGTAAGTATTTTAAAAGCAGATCCATATATAAATGTAGATCCAGGCACAATGAGTCCGCTTGAGCACGGTGAAGTTTTCGTAACTGATGATGGTGCTGAAACCGACCTTGATCTAGGGCATTATGAAAGATTTTTAGATGAAAATTTAACGCAAAACAACAACTTCACGACAGGTAGAGTTTATAGCTCGGTTATAGAAAAAGAGCGCCGTGGCGACTACCTTGGTAAAACAATTCAAGTCATACCTCATATCGTAGGCGAGATAGTAGAACGTATAAAAAAAGCTGGAGTTGGCAAAGATATATTAATAGTAGAAATCGGCGGCACGGTCGGCGATATAGAAGGACTTCCTTTCTTAGAAGCGATAAGAGCTTTAAGAAGTGAAGTGGGGCGAAAAAATGGTATGTTTATTCATTTAACTTTGGTACCGTATATAAAAGTTGCTGGCGAATTAAAAACAAAGCCTACTCAGCATAGCGTCGGCGAACTACGCCGCATCGGAATAAGTCCAGATATGATAATATGCCGCTCAGAAATTCCTATAAATCGTGAATTAAAAGATAAGATAGCTTCTAGCTGTGGCGTTGAGAGAAACTCAGTTATAGAAAGCCCGGATTTACAAAGTATATATCAAGTTCCGCTTAGCTTTTTAAAACAAGATATACTTGAGCCTATAGCTGAGGTATTAGATCTTGGAGAGTTAAGACCAAATATGCAAAATTGGGATAATCTGGTAAAAAGAGTAATAGCTCCGAGCGATAGCGTAACTATAGCATTTGTAGGAAAATACATAGACTTAAAAGAGAGTTATAAAAGTTTAACTGAAAGCATCATTCACGCTGGAGCAAATCTTGATGCAAGAGTAAATTTAAAATGGTGTGATAGTGAAAAAATCGATGAAAATAGCGTATCTGAAACATTAAAAGACGTAGATGGGATACTTGTAGCAGGTGGTTTTGGTTCGCGCGGTATAGAAGGTAAAATGCAAGCCATAAAATACGCTAGAGAAAATAAAATACCATATCTTGGAATTTGTCTTGGTATGCAGCTTAGTTTGATTGAATTTGCTAGAAATATTTTAAATTTAGAAGATGCAAACTCAGTTGAATTTAAAGAAAACTGCAAAAATCCTATAATATATCTTATAGATTCATTTATAGATGCAAACGGTAAAAAACAGTTACGAACTCATAAAAGTCCGCTTGGAGGCACTATGAGACTTGGAAGCTATAAGTGTAATATACTTCCAAATTCTCTTTTAAGCAGAATTTATAATGGAGTAAAACAGATAAAAGAGCGACACCGACACAGGTACGAAGCAAATCCAAAATACAGAGAAGCATTTGAAAAAAACGGACTTATAGTTAGCGGAGAGAGCGAAGGTCTTATAGAAGCAGTCGAACTAAAAGATCATCCGTTTTTTCTAGGTGTGCAGTTTCACCCTGAATTTACTTCACGTCTAACAAAGCCAAATCCGGCTATTTTAGGCTTTATAAAAGCCGGTATAGACAATAAAAATGTTAGATAAAAATGAAATTAGGAATCTGCTCAATAAAAGATTTAGTAACGACTTACATAAAAAACTTTCAGAGATTCCTTTGCCTTGCGAACTCAAAGATACTTATAAAGCTGCAGAGCGTATCAAAACTGCGATACAAAACAATGAGCTTATAGCTATAGTTGGAGATTATGACGTAGATGGAGTTGTTAGCACTGCTATAATGGCTGAGTTTTTAACAGATATGAGTACAGATTTTATCATACGAATTCCAAATAGATTCAAAGACGGTTACGGTCTTAACTCAGATATAGTTAATGAACTTGAAAACGTTGGACTCATAATAACAGTAGATAATGGTATAAGCGCAAACGAAGCAGCTGATCTATGTGCTCAAAAAGGTATAGATCTCATCATCACAGATCATCATATGCCACCGCCAGTATTGCCAAAAGCTTACGCGATAGTAAATCCAAAACAACCAGAATGCACATTCCCAAATATAGAAATTTGTGGTGCTCAAGTAGCGTGGTATCTTGTTGGAGCGCTAAAAGAGGTGTGCAATCTAAAAAATTACGATATGAGCAAATTTATCGATCTTTTAGCACTGGCAATTATCGCTGATATGATGGAGCTAAGAGATCTAAACAGACTACTAGTTAGGCTTGGTATAACTCGCATTAACTCTAGTAGAAGAGCGTGCTTTGAAGCTATAAAATGTTTTTACAACAAAGATAAATTTGAATTTGATGATATAAGCTTTCTCATAGCTCCGCTCATAAACTCAGCCGGAAGAATGGACGATGCAAGTGTCTCTTTTAAATTTTTAAGAAGTAAAACTATAGATGAAGCAAACAGATATCTTGATATGATAACTTGTTTTAATAATTCAAGAAAAGAGCAAGAAAAAGCGCTATTTGAATCGTTGATAAAAGATGTAAATGATAGTGAAGATATCATAGTTACTTGGGGAAATGAGTGGCACGAGGGCGTAATAGGAATAGTTGCTAGCAGACTTGCAAAAAGATATAAAAAACCAGCGATTGTATTTAGCATTGATGGCTGTAGAGCAAAAGGAAGTGCTAGAAGTATAGGTAAATTTGATATATTGGCTCTTATAGCATCACAAGAAAAACTGCTTTGCGGATTTGGCGGACATAAAGGAGCGGCTGGATTAGTTATAGAAACTAGCAATTTAGATGAGTTCAAACACGCTGTAAATAACTCCTGCTTTTTGCAAAATTTATATGATTTTAGTGGAAGCGATGAGGTTTTAGGCGAAATTGATCACAATGCTATCGATTATGAGCTTTTGGAAATTTTAGAGTATTTTGAGCCATATGGTCAAAGAAATCCAAGACCGTTATTTGAACTAAAAAGCGCAAAAGTAAAAAATACTAAATTCATAGGCAAAGAAGAAAATCATCTAAAACTCATACTTCAAAAAGGTAGCAAATCCTATGAGGCAATATTTTTCAACTACGACTATACGCCTCATGTCGGAGATGATATAGATCTTTTGGTATCCGTATCAAAAAACTCATTTAGAGGTCTTATCACACCTCAACTTTTGATAAAAGAGATATATGAACTAAAAAATCAGGAGAAATAAATGAAAATAAATTTAAACTTTGTAAAACACGAATCATTCGGCGGTGTTTTGCTCATCATCGCTACTATTTTGGCACTTTTGTTTCAAAATGGATTTTTAAACCATTTTTATACGGAAATTTTAAGAGCTGAATTTACGGTTGGATTTAGAGATTTTAATCTATCAAAACCGCTAATTTTATGGGTAAATGATGGATTGATGGCGATATTTTTCTTTGTTGTAGGACTTGAGTTGAAAAGAGAAATATTACAAGGTGAGCTTTCAAAACCATCTCAAATAGCCCTACCTACGATAGGCGCACTTGGCGGCGTGATACTACCTGCTGTTATATTTTGGGCATTTAATCACGGAAATGATTTTGCCATTAGAGGCTGGGCTATACCTACTGCGACTGATATAGCTTTTGCGCTAGGAGTTTTAATGCTTCTTGGCAAAAGAATACCATCAAGCCTTAAAATATTTTTGCTTACTTTAGCTATCATAGATGATCTATGTGCTATTGTTATAATAGCTATATTTTATACAACTAAACTATCTTTTATCTCTTTTGTTATAGCCGGGATCTGTTTGTTTGCGCTTTGGGTATTAAACAAATTTAAAGTATCAAAAAAATCAGCATATATACTAGTCACTTTGATACTTTGGGTAAGCGTACTAAAAAGTGGAGTTCATGCTACCATTGCAGGAGTTGTGGCTGCATTTTTCATACCGATGAGAGACGATAGCGGAAAAAGTCTGCTTGTAGAGCTTGAACATGATCTTCAAGGAATAACCAGCTATTTCATACTTCCAGTTTTTGCTTTTGTAAATGCAGGAGTGAGTCTTGCTGGAGTACAGATAAATCAACTTTTAAATTCAGTAGGAATGGGGATATTTTTTGGACTACTTATAGGCAAACAAGTAGGAGTTTTTCTGTTTAGCTATATTTTTATAAAACTAGGTTTTGCTAAACTGCCTGAAGGTTCGTCTTGGGCGCAGTTTTATGGAGTATGCATACTAACTGGTATAGGATTTACTATGAGTTTGTTTGTAAATTCACTAGCATATCACGATAGCAACGAGTTTTTCCACGCAGATAAACTAGGTATTTTATTAGCATCATTCACAGCAGGAGTTATAGGATATATATATCTGCTTGTATTTTCAAAAGTAGCAAAGAACCATCACAAAGACGATGAATCTTAAAAATAGAAATCTAATTCTAAGCGCTATAACTCTACTTTCTGTACTTTATAGCGTTCTGAATTTGGCAGTTCTTGCGTTTATAAATAGATATTTGCTAAATATAACAAGCGGCGAATATGATTTGATTTTGTATTTTATACTTTTACTTTTAGCATTTTTTATAGCGTCTTTAGCTTTTAGATATATCATATCTTTAGCTAGTCAAAACTATATCTATGATATGCGATTAAGCATAATCAAGCGTATTTTAGATACTGATTACCACCGTACAAAGCAGATCGGCAGAGCCAAACTCATAGCTCTGCTTTCAAGCGATATAGCAAGTATAACAAACGGATTTATGCGCATACCTGAGATTTTTCAAGGAAGTCTTGTTGCGATTGTATCGTTTTTTTATATTTTATATCTATCTCCTATTTTAGCTTTTAGTGTTTTTATATGGCTTGGATTTGGAGCTATCTTCTGTTTGTATTTTATCAAAAAATTATATAATCTTTTTAAGCAACATAGGAAAAATGAGGATAAACTCTACAAAAATTATGAAACATCTATAGACGCTCATAAAGAATTTAGTCTAAATTTAAAAAGAGCGGCGGATTTTTTTAATCTCAAATTTAGATTAAACGTGCAAGATATGAGAAAAAATATGCTAAGTATAGATTTTTACCAGTCGCTAGTGAGCAACTGGGTGAGCGTGATGACTCTAGGAGCTGTTGGGTTGGTTATTTATCTAAGTCTTGGATTTGGACTGCTTGATATGGCTGGAGCCGTAACTATATCTATCACTATACTATTTTTAAGAGCTCCACTTATGATGGTGCTTTTTGCCTATCCATCGATAATAAAATCAAAAGTTGCTGCTCAAAAGATAAAATCTTTAGAATTAGCCGCGTATAAAGAGAAATTTGAAACCCAAAAAAGTTTTGATAACTGGCAAAAAATCGAACTTAGAAATATCAGTTTTAGTTATGAAAACAAGCTGGTATTGGATAATATAAATATGAGATTAGATAGGGGTGAATGTCTATTTTTAATAGGAGAAAACGGTAGCGGAAAATCAACTTTGTTTCTTATTTTAGCGGGACTTTTAAAACCTGATAGTGGTGAAATTTATATCGATGACGTAAAAATAGACAACTCAAATATTCAAATTTATAAAAATACTATAAGCGCGGTATTTAGCGAATTTTATCTATTTAACGATATAGAAAATGACGCCAAAAAATGGTTTGAACTACTTGAGTTTAGAGTTTCAAACGACTCTCAAATAGATCCTCAAAACCTCTCTCAAGGTCAAAAAAAGAGATTAGCTCTGATAAATGCATTATTAGAAAATAGAACTATTTTGCTACTTGATGAATGGGCAGCAGATCAAGATCCGTATTTTAGAGCAAAGTTTTATACTGAAATTTTAGAATTATTTAAACAGCAAAAAATTACTGTTTTTGCTATAAGTCACGATGATAGATATTTCAGATATGCAGATAGAATATACGAACTAAAAGAGAAAAAACTTATAAATTATTTATCATAATATATAACTTTTAAATTTAGTATTTATAAATCTTTAAGAAAATTTATGTTAAATTTTGGTATTTAATATCAATATTAATTTAAAAAAAGGAGAGTAGATGGATGCGAAACAAAAAGTAATAGAGCATATAAACAACGACCATATGGATACGCTTATAATGCTTTGCAAACACTTTGGAACAGTACAAAATCCTACAAACGTAAGGCTTGATTCTATAGACGAAGACGGTATGGATATAGCGTGTGATCAGCTTTTAGTACGAGTTGCATTTCTAAAAAAAGCCGAACAAAGCGGTAAAGGATTTAGAACAGCGATAATAGATCTTATGAGCAGCCTTGATATAAAAGAAAGCACTGCTACTGTTTCAAAAGATATGGTAGATTTCATAGATGGCTTTAACAGCGTTCTCATCTCAAGCTTAAACGGCGATCACTGCGTCTGTTCGTATGCTCCAGTGGTGAGAGATGATAATGATTTTTATATACTTATATCTGAAGTTAGCGAACATTTCAAATCAATAAAAGAAAATAGCGACAAAATATCGATTATGTTTTTAGAAGATGAGAGTAAAGCAAAAACTATTTTTGCTAGAAAAAGAGCAAGTTTTAGGTCTAAAGCGGTATTTTTAGATGATCAAAAAGAGAGTCTGTTTTCTAAATTTGAAAGTAAATTTAGCAGTGAATCAGCTATAAAAATGATAAAAAATATGTCTGATTTTCATATAATTAAGATAGAAATCACCAAAGGAAGATTTGTAAAAGGTTTTGGAGCCGCGTATGACACAAACGGTCTTGAAATTATCCAAAGAGTGCATAGTGCAAATCCTCACAACACTAAGTGATGATGAAAAATGCTAAATCAAAAGAGACCGGCAAACGTAAATCGCTGTTTTATGTGCGATATTAGAAAAGTCGGTCTGGTTGATGAGGACAAAAAACTCTAATCTCAAATTTGATACTAAATTTGATAAATTTACCACATACGCAATCTTCGAAATATAAATTATAACGACAAAACATCTTAATTATATTGAGCGAGCAAGTACTAATAACATAAAACTAAATATCAAACCAAAGGAGTTCTTCTATGTTAAAAAAAGTAACTATGTGCAGCTTGAGTGCGGCTACGCTTGTATTTGGTATGCAAATTAATCTAGATACTACAGTTATATCAACTAGTGGATTTGAAACGAAACTCAAAGATGAAGTAAGAAACGTGATTGTTATAACTAGCGAAGATATCCAAAATAAAGGCTATAAAAACGTTGAAGAGATCTTAGAAGAAGAACCTTCGATAAGCTTTATAGATCCTGGTTTTGGAAAGACTATAGATATGAGAGGTCAAGGCGCAAACTCAAATTTCTCAACAAAAATTATGCTAAATGGAGTCGCTTTAAATATGCTAGACACATCTCACGCAATAGTACCTATAAATACTATATCAGTCGATGATATAGAACAAATAGAGATAATACCAGGAGGAGGAAGCGTACTTTATGGAAACGGTACTAGTGGCGGCGTTATAAATATAATCACCAAAAATCAGCCTAGAGATTTTTATACAAATTTATCTACTAAATTTGGATCATACAACTATAAAGATCTAAATTTCGCAGTCAGCGGAATGGCTAATGATGATCTTTTTTTAAAATTTAACGCAAATAGATTTGATGAAAAAGGCTACAGAAACGGCGAGAAAAATAGCGGTTATTACACAAGTGGCGGAGCAACGTATCAAATCAACGATAACCAAAGCATAGCACTCAACTCAAGCTACTATAACGCAACTACTAACACTTTAAATGCTCTTAGTAAAGCTCAAGTAGATAGCGATCCAAAACAAGGCGGTAAAAAAACAACCAAAGACGAAACAAGGCTTGATCTCACGCTTGATTATACTTTAAAATACGGAGATTACGTAGATTTTCATATCTTGCCGTATTATCAAAAAATAAAACAGGAGCTAGACGATAATAGCGGATTTGAAGATAAAAAATATGGAATAAATTTAAAAAACCGTATGGATTATGGTAGTGGCGAGTTGATTTATGGCTATGAATACTATATAAACAAAGGATTAAGATATAGAAACAATCAAGGTTCGCAAAGCGGCGTAACCGTAAAAAACAGTATAAACGTTGATTTAGAAAAAAAATCTCACTCAATTTATGTTATGGATAATCACAGTTTTAACAACTGGTTTAGTATAAATAGTGGATATAGATTTGAAAAAGCTAGTTATGATTTGGATAGAAGTTCTATAACAAATATATATATGTCAAACTCACCAACTCCTATGACAACGGTAAAAAATATCGCAAATCAGCCAGATACGGATAATCACGCATTTGAGATAACTCCAAATTTGAGATACTCAGATACAGGAAATATATATTTTAAATTTGAAAGAGGATTTTTCTCTCCATCTCCGACTCAACTAACAAATAGCGTACGTCCTCAAGGTGCGCGCAGTTCGGTTTATAAATTTAATGATTTAAAATCAGAGATATTTCATACATACGAAATCGGCGCTAAAGACTATTTTTTAGGCTCATATGTGAGCGCTACAGCGTTTATCACAGATAAAAAAAATGAGATAAGAAACATAATGGAAGCAAACCATACTCTATGGCGTTTTATAAATTTAGATAAGACAAGAAGGCTTGGGATAGAACTTTACGCAAGTCAATATATGTTAAATAACGATCTTAGCTTAAAACAAACATACTCTTACATAGATGCAAAAGTCACAAGCGGCGAGTTTAATAACAAAAGAATACCTCTAGTAGCAAAACATAAATTAGTCCTTGGAGCAGACTACAAAGTGATTAAAGATCTAAATATTTTTGGAGATATAAAATACTTTTCTGATATGCTTGATAACGGATATGAAAAGATGAACTCAAAAACAATAGTTGATATAGGAGCAAAATACAGTTTTCCAAAAGGCTTTTTGGTTAGTGCTGGGATAAAAAATTTATTTGATAAGAGATACTTTACATATCAAGACAAGATCAACGACCAGTATAGACCAGCAAACGCAAGAAATTATTATGTAGAGTTTAAATATGTCTATTAAAAGCTATCTTACTATAAGCTTTTTAATCTGCCTTTTTGTTTTAATGATCATTTCGCTAGCTTTGGGAGGAGCTAGCGTAGGATTTAATGAGATTTTGAATTTATACTGGCAAGATCTAAGCGATACGCAAAAAACTATACTGATCGATATCAGACTTCCTCGCATAATGATGGCTATACTTATAGGAGCTCTTTTGGCTAGCTCTGGTGTTGTCGTTCAAACTATATTTTTAAATCCTCTAGCAGATCCATATATAATCGGAATTGCGTCAAGTGCAACATTTGGCGCGGTTGTAGCTTATATATTTGGATTGGGGGATATATATTATGGTATTTTTGCTTTTATAGCCTCATGTATTCTTTCTATAATGATTTTTAAACTATCAAAAAACGGTCGCTCTACAGCTACTTTGCTTATAATAGGCATAGCATTTTCATCTATGCTTGGAGCTTTTACATCACTTGCTACTTATCTTATAGGAGAAGATAGTTTTAAGATAATAGCGTGGATGATGGGATATCTTGGTGGTGCAAACTGGTTTAAAGTAGGTTTGCTAACTCTGCCTTTGGTACTTTCGCTGATATATTTTTATAAAAAGAGAAATGAGTTAAATTTACTTTTAAGCGGAGATGAAGAAGCAAAAAGCTTAGGGGCCGATGTAGATATAACAAAAAAACGACTGCTCATAGTAGCATCTTTAAGTGTAGCATTTTCAGTTGCATTTACCGGTATGATAGGTTTTGTTGGACTCATTATACCTCATATTTTAAGAATGATACTAGGCACGTCAAACAACGCTGTTTTGATACCTATATCCACTTTAGCAGGAGCACTTTTTTTACTATTTTGTGATCTTGTAGCTAAAAATGCACTCAGTCCAACCGAAATCCCTATAGGAGTTGTAACTGCATTTTTTGGAGCTCCGTTTTTTCTATTTTTAGCTATCAGATATAGCAAAGGAGTTATTTAGTGAGTATTGAAATATCAAATTTAAGTTTTAAATTCAATAAAAAACAGATACTAAATAAGCTAAATATACATATAAACAGTGCAGAGTTTATAGGAATTTTAGGTCCAAATGGCTGCGGAAAATCAACCCTTCTTAAAAATATATTAAAAATTCTTCAGCCAAATAGTGGTGCTATAAAGATAAATTTAAAACCCTTAAAAGAGTATTCGCAAAAAGATTTAGCCAAAATCATAGGTTTTGTACCGCAAAAATCCGGCTTAGCGCTTCCTCTTAGCGTAGAAGATCTGATACTTATGGGAAGATATGTGAGCATAAAAGGGATATTTGGCAACTACAACCAAGATGACTATAAAAAAACAGCTGAAGTAATGGAACTTTTAAATTTAAAAGAGTTTAAAGATAGATCTGCAAACTCTCTTAGCGGAGGAGAATTTCAAAGAGTTCTACTCGCTAGAGCGATAGTCGCCGATCCTAAAATCCTACTTCTTGATGAGCCTACAAGCGCTCTTGATCTTAACTATGCAGTGGAGATCATGAGTCTTTGCAAAAAGATAACTAAAAAATTAAATATATTTAGCATAGCAGTTTTACATGATCTAAACTTAGCAAGTATATTTTGCGATAAAATTCTGATGCTAAAGGACGGAAAAATAGCTTATAGCGGTACTCCAAAAGAACTATACAAAAAAGATATCTTAAAAGAAATTTACGGTCTTGAATGCGACGTGCTAGATCACAACGGTTTTTCGATAATAATACCAAAAAATAAAGGATAAAAAATGAAAAAAATATTAATCATACTTGCAACTCTATTTGAATTTGCATTTGGAGTAAAGTTAGTAGTGCTTGATCCTGCTGCTGTAGAAATGCTATATATGCTCAAAGCAGAAGATAGTATAGCTGCTATAGCCATTCCATCTACGGCTAAAATTTATCCAGAAGATAAAACCGCAAAACTTCCAAATGTCGGCTCTTATATGAAACCAAATTTAGAACGCATAGTAGAGATAAATCCAGATCTTGTGATAACAAGTTTTCACTCTATCAATGTAGATAACGATCTAAAAAATCTAGGTTTAAAAACATTAAGTTTAAATGCAAACAGCTTGAATGATATTTATAAAAATATAGAAAAAATAGCAGATATAACTCAAAAACAAGAAGAAGGTAAAAAGCTGATAGATGAGATAAAATCAAAGTTATCACATCAAGATAAATTAAGCGGTAAAAAGGTTGTAGTTCTATTTTCCGCACTAAATTTAATGGCTTTTAACGACGGAACTTTACCTATAGATATCACAAATAACTTAGGTCTTAAAAACATAGCCAAAAATCTACAAGGAACTACTTCTGTGATTCAAACTGAGTATATTTTAGAGCAAAATCCCGACTTTATCATAGTTGTAGAAACAACAAACAACTCCAAAAGTCTCTTGCAACTCTATCCTGTTTTAAGCAAAACCAAAGCCGCCAAAAACGGCAAGATAATCTCAGTGCCATCAGCCATTATATTAAGAGGAACTCCAAGGATAGCTCAAGGTATAGAAAATATTTATGAAATTCTAACAAAATAAACATAACTGATACTTGTCCTATCAAAAAGATAGAATTCCAAATTTAAAAACGGATAAAAAGAAGCAAATTTAAGTATGCTTCTTTTAAATTTAAAAAAGTATCAAACAAAGCAAATATCAAAATATATTATAAGCATTAATAATAATATGATAAAATCCCGCTCGTAAAATAGTATATTTTGAGAAATAATATATCAAAAAATAGTGAAAAGAGATCGTATGAAAAGCATAGTTATATACTCAAGTCTCACAGGAAATACAAAAAAGATAGCAAAAGCAGTATCTGAATCTCTTAGTTGTATCTACATCAGTTTTAAAGATGCAAATTTTGTAAATTTAGATGAATTTGGATTTATAGCTCTTGGATTTTGGGTAGATAAAGGCTATCCAGATAGAGATATGAAAGCTTTTATGCAAAGCATTAAAAATAAAGATATCGGTCTTTTTATGACTCTTGGAGCAGATCCAAAAGGCGAACACGCTAAAAAATGTATGCAAAATGCAAAATATATGATGCAAATAAACGGCTGCAATATTCAAAAAGAGTTCATATCTCAAGGCGCCATAAGCCCAAATTTAATAAGTAAAATTATCAAATCAGGCAAATCAACGCCGCATAGAGAAGCTAGATGGAAGGAAGCTAGCACTCATCCAGATAACAATGATCTTTTAAACGCCAAAATGGCATTTAGCAAAAACAAGTAGCTTCCTAAAATGAACTCTATTTAATTCTTATTGTCTTCTACCAAAAGTTATAGCATAAACTTCATTTCTTATATCAAATAACTTATCTTTTGGTGCGCTGACTCCAGAAGGCATTTCTGAAGGGAAATACACATCAGAGTTACAACCCTCACCATCATATTTATATACTTTTAAAGTTCCAGCTAGCACCTCTTTATGTTTTCCTTTCCAAAGAGTAGCAGGATCATCTACTGGATCATTTTCATTTGCCAAAGTCAGATACATTTTATACTCAACTGGTGAGCTTTTTACATGCTCTTTAAATCTTTGCGATAAATAATCGTTGCTAAGAGTTTTTTCCTCATCTTTATTTAGATACTTCACACCACTAACAGGCTCAAATCTCCATTTAGCAGCTATCATTTTATCATCTTTGGCACTCTTGAACCAAAATGTATGAGCACTGAAAAATGGCGTATTTGCAACACTAGAAGTGATCCCTATGCTGTTTATGTAGTTATCAAAATTTCTATAAGAATTTACTTTTTGCATAGACTCTTTGATAAAATCAGAATCAACTTTTCCATCTACAGGAATACGCATTTTAAAAAAATCTCCGAATTCTTTAGCATTTTTAGCAAAAACTATAGGTAAATTTAACATAACCATAGTCCATAAATCGCCGTCGCCTTGCATTTTTATAGCCATACCGCGAGGTTTGCTTTTATCATCCATAATAGCTCCACCTAAAGAGTATCTGATCTGAGCATCTATCTTATCTTTTGTCAAAAGAGGAACATTAACAAATTTTGAAATCTCTTTTGAAGGCTCAAAAACACCGCTTGCGCAAAAACCTTTTGTATGATTTATCTTGGCTTTTGGATGTTTTGCAGAGTAATTTAGTTGATAAAATATATCAGCTAGATCCTCAGCGCTATATGAGCTTGGTAATTTTTGCTCAGCATTTAGCGCAGACACGAAAAGACATGTTCCCACGCAGAAACTAAAAACTTTATTCATTATTTCTCCTTAAAATTTTAATAAGGAATTAGTATAATTAAATTTAGTAGATAATATATTAATTACGAAGTTATAGTAAATTAAAAATTAAATTTATATAAACTTATTATAATAAAATTGTAAATTGATAAAAAATTTGAATGATAGATGATAAATTAAAAAATAGTAAGATTGGTGCCTAGGGGGAGACTCGAACTCCCGACCTCCGGCTTATGAGACCAGCGCTCTAGCCAGCTGAGCTACCGAGGCGCACCAAAAGTAAGAAGCGCATTATATCCTATGAAAGCTTATATCTAAATTAATCTTTTTTAAGATAAATTTGGATTTTTAAGGTACAATAACGTTTAAAAATTTATACAAAAAAAGGAACAATTATGTTAAATTTACTTAAAAAGATGGCATTTGCTCTTACTTTTTTAGTTATATTTGTAGCAGGAGTCACATTTGATGCAAAGTTTTTGATGCAAAATCAATTCAGTGATAAGGAACTCACATTTTCTAGAAATGTTGATGAAAGTATCAAAGTAGAACCTTCGGTGTTTATTTCTGAACCAAGATTTGTATCTTCTGCTCTACTAAAAAACAAAAGCTCACTCACTACTTTAGAAAAAGATTCTATCAAAAACACGTTCAACGCTATCATAAATCGTGCAAAAGAAGACGGTATATGCACTGGAGGTAGCTATAGTATAGAGCCTAGCTACTCATATGAAAACGGTAAAGAAGTTGTTGTAGGACAAAATGCCAATGCAAAGCTCAGTTGCAAAATCACAAAAGAAAACCTCAGCTCATACAACAAATTTCTAGCAGATATAGATGCGATACTTGAGACAAACGAATTTATATCAGCCATAACTCCGGCTATAAGAGAGAGTAGCGATCCAGAAGTAGCAGCTAAAAACACAGAGATACTGTATGATAAAATTATTCAAAAAGCACTATCTTTCGAGAAGCATTATTCAGAAATTACAAATAAATTATGTATAACCAAAGATATAAATTTTGATATGCCACCTACTCTTTTAAGAGCAAATTTTAAAACTATGAGTATGCAAGGAGATGAGATAGCACTTCCTATAACAGATGAACAAAATCAAAAACTAAGCGCAAACGTAATTTATATGTGCAAATAAATAATTATTTTTTGTTCTTTTAGCAAATAAAAGCTAAAAGAACAAAGCATTAAAAGAGTTAAGTTACTGTTTTAATTGAAGTAAGGTATTAAGCATTTGATCGCCTGTGGTTATCGTTTTTGAGTTAGCTTGATATCCACGTTGTACGACTATAAGCTGAGTTAAAGAACGAGATAGATCAACGTTACTCATCTCAAGGCTAGAAGCATTTATCTTTCCGCGACCTGCTGTTTGAGCTGCGCCGATAACAGGATCTCCTGAGTTTGCAGTCTGAACAAATACATTACCGCCATCACTCTCTAAGCCTTCGTTATTTGTAAATTTAGCAAGTGCCACTTGAGCTAGTCCAAAGCTTCTACCATTTGTAAATGCTCCGATGATAGTTCCGCTCTCATCTACTCTTAGCTCATTTAGCGTACCAGCTGTGTATCCGTCTTGAACTATGTTATCTGTCGTACTGGTGTTGTCATTGCTTCTTAGTCCGTTGTAGTCTCCGATTTTTCCAAAGTTTATCTCTATATTTTGTCCTGGAGCACTACCGTTATTTGCAGTGAAAGTAAGATTTGATGGACTATAGCCTAGTAAGCTTCCATCAGATTTAAATCTAACAGTACCTGCTATGACGTTTGATACTTCTCCTGTTTCGGTATTTATTTTACCTGGTTCTGGTACTTGGATAAGCATAGACCACTCAGTACCGTTTTCAGGGCTATAACTTATCTTTCTAAATTCCATTTTTATCTCGTGTTTTGAGCCCAAACTATCATAAATTTCTGTTGTAGCAGCGTGACTTGACATAACTATGTTTGATGAAGTTTTCTCACCAGTTCCAGTACTCAAACCACCACCCAAGCTTGAAAACACATCTGTAAATTTAGTATTTTCATTTATATTTGTGTTTGGATCACTTAGTCCTGTGATAGCTAAATGCATATTATAGTCGTTGGTAAATGTATCGTTATTTACAGGGATATTTACAGTACCATCAGGATTTGTAGTAGCTAGAGGGCTATCTGACGCACTACCATCTGTAACTAAAGCACCTGTTGCATCTACGGCTAAATGGCTATCGTTTTCTCCGTACGCAGCGTCGCCTTGTGGATTTTTTACCACAAATTGACCTTTTTCATTTACGGTTATCTCTACACCGTCATTTCTATTTCTATCTTTGAGGCTTGCATTTGAGTATTTACCATCAGGATCATCAGCCGGTAATTGAATACCAGCTGCTGCATCAGTATCTATAGCAGCTCCCCAATCTAACGCAGAGTATTCAGCTAATTTATCATTTGATATAGCAGCATTTATAGCAGCAGTAACTTCTGCTGCAGTAGCAGTAGTCGGAGTAGCATTTATAGCGGCTATTACAGCGGCAGTAGCAGCTATCGCTCCTTGGCTTACAGGAACAATAGCGTCTAATCTAGTTTTTTCAGCTGTCGCAGCATTTAACATAGCAGTCCTATCTGCTCCTACAGCTGCTGCAGCAACAAGTTGAGCATTTGTAGCTGCTTGACTTACATTTTCTCCTTGATAATTCACATACTCCCTTGCGTCAGTTTGCATAGCTTTTCTTAAATCTTCAGTAGTATGTACCTTTCTAGCAGAGCTATCGTTGTATGAGTGGTTACCGCCAGTAGCCGTAGCGGTATAAGTATATTTATACGCAGTAATGACATTTGTAGATGCTATGCTTGTAGTGTCTCCGCCGAGCTTAGTTATCTTGATATTTTTCATAGTATCGGTGTTACCAAGATTATTTTGATTTACTAGTTGAATTTGGTTACCATTTATAAGGCTAGCAGTGACGCCTGTCTTATCAGTAATCGTATTTATCTTATTTACTATATCCTCTACGGTAGTAACGCTAGTAGAAGGTATCTCTATACCATTTATCGCTATATTGAGTTTATGACCACCTGCAGGTGGTACTGCTGCTAATCCGCCTGCAAATGTAGTCTTAGCATCAGCGTAGCTTACCCACATACCTTGACCTTCTCTTAAGTTAAACGCGTCACCTGTTGCGTTAAAGAGAACTCCTAGATCAACTCCGGTTTCTTTAACTTTGACTTGTTTATCTTTATCTACATAGTATTCGTTTTTACTCAAATCATTTTCGTTTTTAGTTTCACCGTCTTCCCATAAACCATTACCGTTTTTATCTAACCAACCATTTTTAGAATCAAGTGAATAAATAGGTGAGCTTTTAGTTCCTATCGAGCTTCCTGAGTTTAAATTTCCTATTAAAGCTACTTCAGTAGTAGCGCGCGCCGGAGTGCTAAGACCAGGCTCTATCTGGATATTTTTAACAGGACCAGTAGGATCTATAGTGCCAGTATCTTCATTTCGTAGCCAGCCTTGAACTATATAACCGTTTTTATCGACAAAATTTCCTAAACTATCGCGGCTAAAATCTCCGTTTCTAGTATATTTATATGTCTTTCCGCCATCTGGAGAAACGACAAAAAATCCATCGCCTTGTATGGCTAAGTCTGTATTTTTATCTGTTGTTTGAACTGAACCTTGCTTGAATATCTTTGTTACTGAGTTTATCTGAGTACCTAAGCCTATTTGCATTGAGTTTTTACCGCCTAAGTCGCCTTGCGGAGCGGTAGCTACTTTTGCTGTTTGACTAAATAAATCTGCAAAGCTCGCACGTGAATATTTAAAGCCTACTGTATTAACGTTGGCTATGTTATCACCTTCAACGTCCATAGCTATCTGGTGAGCTTGAAGTCCAGTAACTCCAGCCCATAATGCTCTCATCATATCTTATCCTTTATGTTGGCTGCATTTTCTGCGGATTAAAATTTGATGTTATATAAGCAATTTTTGTTCCGAATTTGAGTTTTTTGATTTTTTAAATTTTATCAATGATAATCTGAAAAAGTAAAATACTGCTACGATAAAACCGGACTAAATTTAAAAATCAAATTTAGTAAGATCATATAATTTAATAGTTTTTTCGAGCTGTTTTACGTATGTTTTACCCATTTGCGAATAATTTTCCATAGTTTTTGCAGCTTCTAAACCATCATATGTTAGCTTTTTTTCTCTGTGGATAGCTCTCATATCTCGAAACTGAGCGTAAGCAGGGTGAGAGTTCAAATTTAAAGCATAAGCATTTACTGAATCATCAAGAGAGTTAAATATCTTAATTTTATGCATTTTATCCTCATCTCTATTCAAAGGAACAAGCCCTTTGCCACCCCACGTCCAATGCCCAAAAAGGTTATTTGCTTCTTTTGCAAAACGACTCTTTCCCCAACCGCTCTCTATCGTGGCTTGAGCTATAGCTAAAGAAACAGGCACGGAGTCTAGTTTTAACTTATATTCGTTCTCATCGAATAAATTTGAGACTTTATACTCTTTTTGGATAGAAATGAGCCGTTTTAAATTTGAGATATCTATATCTCTAAAAGATTGTTGATAAATTTGTTGTAGATAATTCAACGCAAATGCACGTTTTTGCAAAGTCTTGGTATTTGCATTTTTAGTAAGCTTAGAGATAGTTTTAGCAAACTCTACTTTTTGTTCATCTATACTAAGCATATAGTACTCAGGAGGAAAACCTGCGACTAACTCTATAGTCATAAATATAAGTATAATTTTAACTAATACTCGTATCAAAGCAGTGTTTGACCTTGCCTTTAAAATATATAGTTGTGCCATCAAATTTAAGCCATAAATCCTCTTTGCTTTTTGGATTTACTTTTAAACTAGTATCAAATTTGAAGCGATCAACTCCAGTATAAAATGAAGCCGCCATACCGGTGCCACAGGCATTTGTTTCATTTTCAACTCCACGTTCAAACGTACGCACTTCTAAAACTCCGTTCTCTTTTAGATGAGCGAAATTTACGTTTGCGTTATATTTTTTTCTAAGTTCAGAACAAACTCTAAGATCAAATTTAGAAAAGTCATCTACAAAAGTTACTAAATGAGGAACTCCAGTATCATAAAAGCTCCACTCAAAACCACACTCACTAAATGGCTCACTCAATTTTTTTGGCGCTGTCAAAGCCACTTCTACAAGGTCGTTGTTTATATTTGCTTTTATGATCCCAGCACCAGTTTTAAATGAGCAGTTTGTAGAACATAGCGAGTTTTGATAAGCATAAAGTGCAGCTGCTCTTGAACCATTTCCGCACATAGATGCTAGACTTCCGTCGCTATTGTAAAACTCCCATTCAAAATCACACTCTTTGCTAGGTAATATAACTATAAGTCCATCTGCGCCTATGGAGTTATATCTATCGCATAAACGCATAGCCAACTCTTTTCTATCCATACTTTTAAACGTATGAAATATAACAAAGTCGTTTCCGCTGGCATTATATTTTGAGAGTTGCATAATTTTCCTTTAACTTCTCTATGAAATTATTTAGTTCTGCATTTAGATTTTTTAAGTTACCATCATTTTTAATGACAAATTGAGACTTAGCTACTTTTTCTTCTATATCCATCTGTGCATTTAAACGAAGTTTGGCGTCTTCTTTGCTAAGTCTATCTCTACTAGTAACTCTATGTAATAAAATATGCTCCGGAGCGTAAATCAAAACAACTTTATCGAAACTATATGCATTTTTTTCAAAATATAGCGGAATATCGATAAAGTACGGAAGCCCTTTATCTTCTAAAAAACGTGCCTTTTCATATATAATAGATCTTATCTGCGGATGTAAAATACTCTCAAGAAGTTTCAATTTTTCTCTATCTTTAAAGACTAAAACCCCTAACTTTTTTCTATCAACATTACTTCCACTAACAAACTCTTTTCCAAATTCTTTTGCTATCTTATCATAACTTTTATCTAGCACATCGTGAGATATTTTATCTGCATCAATCACGCTAAAACCGTATAATTTTAGCATATTTACGACTGTGCTTTTACCAGAACCGATATTTCCGGTGATAACGTATGCGTTATGAAATTTAGAGCTTATGGGCTATTACCTCTACTTCTATTTTTACGCCTTTTGGTAGATCTTTAACACCAACCGCGCTTCTAGCAGGATATGGCTCACTAAAATACTTGGCATACACTTCATTCATAGCTGAAAAATCATTTATATCAGTTAAAAATACGGTAGTCTTAACAACATTTTTGTAGCTAAGTCCAAGCTCTTCTAAGATACCTCCGACATTTTTTAAGGCTTGAGCGGTCTGCTCTTCTATGCTACTAGCTATTAAACCATTGCTAGGATCTATCGGAATTTGACCTGAACAAAATACCATATCGCCAACTTCTCTATAAGCGCTATATGGTCCGATAGCTTTTGGGTATTTCAAGGAAATATCGGTATTGCCGAGTACTTCATCTGTTTTCATCTTAATATCTCCTCAAAAAATTTTAGATTGCATTCTATCATAAATTTATAAATTTAAAAAGACCGCCTAAAAAGTATAAAAAGCTCTTTTAATAGAATGTAAGCTGAATTTAGCTAAAATCCTGCCAAAAATAAAGGTCAAATAATGATAAGTTATAAAGAAGCCGGTGTAGATATAGACGCGGGAAATAGCTTTGTAGAAGGTATAAAACCTTTCGTGAAATCAACTCTTACTCCAAATGTTATAGGTGGTATAGGGTCATTTTCAGGAGCATTTCGTCTGCCAAGCGGATATCAAAAACCGGCTCTTTTAGCAGCCACAGATGGAGTCGGAACCAAACTTCGTCTTGCCATAGACTCAAATAGACTAGAAACTATCGGGCAAGATCTAGTGGCTATGTGCGTGAATGACCTTATTTGCAACTTTGCTACGCCTATGTTTTTCCTAGACTACTACGCTACTGCGAAACTTGATGTGAGTAGTGCCAAAAAAGTCGTAAAAGGTATAAGTGACGGATGTATCATTGCAAAATGCGCTCTTATAGGAGGAGAAACCGCTGAAATGCCTAGTATGTATGAAGGTAAAGACTTTGATCTAGCAGGATTTGCAGTGGGAATTGCCGAAGAAGATGAGATAGATAGAACTAAATTTGTAAAAAATGGTGATATTTTAGTAGCTCTGCCTAGCTCTGGTTTGCATTCAAATGGATACTCATTAGCTCGTGCTGTTGTATCGAAAATGGGATTAAATTTAAATGATAAATTTGAAAATAAAACTCTTATAGAAACACTTTTAGAGCCAACTCGTATCTATGTAAATGACTTTTTAAATTTAAAAGATAAAATATCTGCTCTAGCGCATATAACAGGTGGAGGAATAGTTGAAAATCTACCTAGAGTATTTCCATCTGGTCTTGGCGCAAAAATAGAAAGAAGTTCGATAAAAACTCCAGAGATATTTAAACTTCTAGCTAAAAACGTATCTGTTAGTGAGATGGATAGAACATTTAACTGCGGAGTTGGAATGATCTTAGTAGTACCAAAAGATAACGTTACTAATGTGTTAGCAAACTGTGATGGATATGTTATAGGCGAAGTAACTCAAGGAGATTTGGTTCGCTTAATATAAGCAAAATAGCTAAATTTAAGCGAACTAGATTTTATAACTCTATAAAATCAAAAACAAGTTTATTATATATGATGCTCTCATATCCTTGTCTTAATATAAGATCAAAATCCTGCTCAGTAGGATTTTTAAGTGTAGTTGGATAATTTGCCACTTTTTGGCACTCCTCTACACTCAAAAAATCATTTTTATACTTATCTGCCAAACTCATATCTTGTTTTGCACGTCTAACAACTTCACTAAAATCCCGACCCATTTTTAGATAATAGCCATTTTTATTTCTAAAAATGAAATCACGAAATGCTCTAGCTCTTAAGATAGATATCTGATCTGTAGTTACATCAACTATACGCGTGACTATCTTTTTTGGCTGGAATGATATAGATTTACCAGCATTACTAAGTATGCAAAAATTAACATCATCTGAGTACATTCCGTTATTTTCCATTTGATAGATCGGTTCAAGACCAAAATTATCATAAACTCCGCCATCCCACAAGTGCAACTTATCACTTTTAGGCTCGATTTTAGATCCTGATTTATCGCACCATTCAAAAGGTCTAGTATCTATCTCATAAGTTCCTATCAAAAATGGAAATGCTGCACTAGCAGCTATCGCGTCGGCTAATGGAAAATTAGAATCTTTGATATATCCAAATGCCCAGTCTCCAACGATATCTTGCGAAAAACGAAAGTGTTTGCCTGTTTCATAACTCGTACAAACAACACTCCATAAAGGCTTTTTAGATATATCGCAAAATCCACCTCTAATTCCCCAATGTTTAGCAAGAGCTAAAGCAATGGCGTTAGCTTTTTTATTAAATTTAAACTTAAAAATAGCTTCCATAATAGCCTTTTGTTCTAAATTTACATTTAAAATTTGCTCTTTAAGGGTTGGCAAAATAGTAGTTAAATACTCGTTGCTAGTAGGAAAACGCATATTGTTTTTAGCATACAAAAGACCTACGCACATACTAGCTCCAGATACAGAAGATATATGCGTAACTTGCTCCAAAAGGTTATTTTCGGCTAGATATTTTAGAACTCCAAGATGATAAATCGCAGCTCTAATTCCTCCCCCTGAGAGCGCTAAACCGATTTTTAATTCAGATTTTTTCATTATAACTCTCTTTTAATTTTGATATCCATTCATCTAAGGTTTTTTCAAAACCTATTGCATTACTTTTATAAAATTTAACTTGCGTACTCATATATTTTTGCTCTACCCAACCTCCAAAATCATGCGGATACAGATATTGGCTTTTTGCCTTATCTGTATTTATAAGATATTTTGGCACGGGCAATGCAGATCTATTTTCTACAAATTCTATAGCATCATTTATAGCTTTATAACTTGAGTTTGATTTTGGCGAACTTGCTAAATATACAGCGCATTGAGCTAAGATAATTCTAGCTTCAGGATAGCCTATTTTACTAACAGCTAACATAACGTTAGTAGCTAAATTTAGTGCGTTAGGATTTGCATTTCCTATATCTTCACTAGCAAATATCACCATACGTCTAGCTAAAAATGCCGGCTCTTCACCACCTTGTATAAGCCTTGCTAGGTAGTAAATACTAGCATCTATATCGCTACCACGCAGACTTTTTATGAGTGCGCTTGTCAGCTCATAGTGTGTATCACTGCTACTTACACCTTCACTTACTTTATGAGAACGAAGAGTTTTTAATATATTTAAACCGACACTTTTATCAGCACTCAATGCAAACTCAAGTAAATTTAAAAGGCTTCTAGCATCTCCTCCGCTACTACTAATAAGATAATCTTTTGCTTCGTTTGTTATTTCAAATTTAATAACATTTTGAACTTTTGTTAGCAAAATTGTTAGCTCATCATAACTAAGAGGTTTGAACTCAAATATCATCATTCTTGATCTTATCCCACTACTAACAACAAATTTAGGATTTTCTGTAGTAGCTCCCATAATGATGCATTTTCCTTTTTCCATAGGAACCAAAAGAGTCTCTTGCTGAGTTTTACTAAGTCTGTGAAACTCGTCTATAAAAATCAATGGTTTATACAGCGTAGTTTCAAATTTAGATATAATTTTTCTTATATCTTCGCTCTTTAAATTTGCACCATCTAGTTCAAAAAACTCATAATTCATCTGCTTTGCTATAATTTTTGCCATAGTCGTCTTACCGCAACCAGCAGCACCGAAAAATAGACTATGAGGTATCTTTTTAGATTTTATAAATTTAGAAAACAGCTCTACAATATCTTTTTGTCCGACCATCTCATCGATATTATTTGGTCTAAAATCATTACTTAAATCCATCTTAGCCTTTTTTTGATAGTATAAAAACACAAAGCATTATCAGTATAAATCCGAGATAATCAAAAAATACAAACTTAACTCCCAGCCAAACAGAAGTAAAAAATGCAGCAGCAACTGGTTCAACCGCAGCTATAAGACTTGCTCTACTAGCTCCTATTATCCCTACTCCTGTCATATAAAAACTAAAAGCCAAAACCGTCCCAAATAGTATAACCCCGCCAAGAGCCAAGTATCCACTAAGATCGCTAACGCCATCTAAAGTCCAAACTTTCATATACAAACTCAAGATAACCCCACCGATGATAAGACCCCAGCCAAGCACCAAAGATATAGGAAAATCTTTATTAAGACGTTTTGGAACTATGTTATAAACAACCACGCAAAGTGCGCTTATAAAACAAAATATAAGAGCTTTTTGGCTTATAACAAGAGTTGTAAAATCCCCGTGAGTAGCCAAGAAAAATACTCCAGATATGGCAAATCCAAGCGCTACTAACTCTTTAAAATACGGTAGTCGTTTATCCATAAAGCATACTACTATCAAGATAAACACCGGAGCCGTATATTGTATCACAGTGGCAACTGCAGCGTTTGAAAGCTCGATAGAGTAAAAATAGCTATATTGCGTCATCATAAGACCTATGATTGCATAAACTAAAATTTGCGGTATATTTTTTGGATTCTTAAATGGAAGAAAGATTATTTGCGGACTTTTTATAAGATAAACCGATAGTAAAATTATACCAGATATAAGCAGTCTATATGGAACAAGCCAGTCTGAGCTCACTCCTTTTTGTTCAAAAAGATATTGACCACAAGCACCGCTAAAACCCCACAAAACTCCGCCGATAAGTGTGATGAAAACGCCAAAAATATAGCTATTACTTTTCATCACACTATTATAGCAGAGTTTTTTGTATTTAAATAGAATTCAAATTTTTATTTGATTAATGGCAACCGCAACCATCACTAAGTGCGTGTAAAACAGCTTCATAGTTTGGTTCTGTTGTTATCTCACTAACTATCTCTTTGTATTTTACAACTCCGTCTTTGTCTAGTACAAAAACAGCTCTTGTAAGAAGTCCTTCAAGCGGACTATCTTTTAAAAGTACGCCGTATGCATTACCGAATTTAGCACCTCTAAAATCGCTTCCCACTCTCAAATTTTCGATACCTTCTGTAGTGCAAAATCTACCCATAGCAAATGGAAGATCCATAGATATAATGCTTATAGATACTCCACTTTTGCTAGCCATTTTCTCATTGAATTTTCTAGCTTCAGCAGCGCATACTCCAGTATCAAGTGAAGGAACTACAACTAAAACTTGATATTTTCCTGTAGCTCCGCCTACTTTAAATGTAGAAAGATCTTTGCCCACCAACTCAACTTCTGGTGCTACCTGACCTACATTTACAGTATTTCCGCTTAAAGCTACTGGATTACCTTGGAATGTTACATTTGACATTTTTTATCCTTTTAAATTTGATTTAAAAATTATAACATATAAAAGATAAATAAACTCTTAAAATATTAATTAAAAGTTATCTTTTAGTCACTACAATAGTGCCCGTAAGTAGGTCTTGGATATTGCGCTTATCTTTTCTAAAAAAACAAAATAACGAACCGCCAAATATAAAAGTAGTTACAAAAATAATATAGCGGAGCATATAAGAGATAAATCCAGCTTTTTTGCCGTCTAAGCCCACAAGATATATATTTTGCGATCTATAACCTGGACTTTGAGCATTAAATGCAAAAAATAGACTTTGGATAACACCAAAAATCAACCAAACGCCAAAGATAGCAAACTGGTTGTGTTGAAAATCATTTTTGCCATCTAAAATAAAATATGTAGTCACGTACAAAAGTGGAACGGCTATGAGAAACATATCTATTATAAAAGCCTTTACTCGGCTTACAAGAGAAGACGGAACGGCTTTTGGTTTTTGGCTCATTAGTTGCCGCGGCTTCCTGGTTTTATAGCTTTGCTACCGGTTTTACAAAGTGGGCATTCTTCTGGAGTATAAATTTCAAACTCAAAATTTCCAAGAGTAAAAAGCGGCTTATCAAACGGTAGCTTACAGCTGGGTTTTGCCTCGTTATTTAAATTTGCTACTTTGCAAAAACCGCGATTTGCAAGTGCTGCAAATCCAACAACCACGCCACCATTTTCTTCTATGATCTTAGCGCTTTCTAACGCCGATCCACCAGTAGTGATGATATCTTCACAAATGATAAATTTTTCACCTCTAGCAACGCTAAATCCGCGTCTTAAACTCATTACTTTTTCTACTCTTTCAGTAAAAATAAATCTCTTTTTACCTGCACGTGCTAGCTCATATCCGGCTAAAATTCCTCCAAGAGCAGGAGAGCAAACACTGTCAAACTCTACTCCTGCTTTTTTTATAACTTCAAATAACTCGTCTGCTAATTTTCCAGCTAAAATAGGATTTTCTAAAACCTTTGCGCTTTGCAAATAATACTCAGAGTGGTTTGCGCTGCTAAGTAAAAAATGTCCCTTTAAATACGCTCCTGCCTCACGGTAAATATCTTCTAAGTTCATAATTAAACCTTTAAAAGCTCTATTTCTTTGTCTTTAACGAGTTGATCAATCTTTGATATATAACTATCTGTGATTTTTTGAACCTCATCATAACCTTTTTTTATTTCATCTTCGCTAACTGATTTATCTTTTTCTATCTTTTTGATATCATCGTTTGCGTCTTTTCTGATATTTCTTATGGCAACTTTGGCTTTTTCGCCCATAGATTTTGCCTCTTTTGCATTTTTTTGTCTATCTTCTGTAGTCATAGGAGGAAAAAACAGCTTAACGCTATCTCCGTCATTGTTTGGATTTACCCCTATATTTGCTGCTTGAATAGCAGAAGATATAGCTTTTAGCATCGTTTTTTCCCACGGAGAAATAGATATAGTACTAGCATCAGTAGCAAGCACTGTAGCTACTTGATTTAACGCAGTAGGACTGCCATAGTAATCAACATTTATGTGATCTACTATATTTATATTTACTTTACCTGTTCTAAGAGTGGTAAAATCACGCTTCAAAACTTCTAAAGCTTTATCTGAAAATGCTTTTTGGTTTTTATAAATTTCATCTAACATTTTTATCCTTTATAATCATTTGGGTTGCTGTTTTATGACCGTCATTTATTATTACTCTAACTCGTCTTTTTGTAAGCTTTTTTGAGATATTTACATCTACGATACCATCATTCATATCAACTCTCATAGATCCCAAACCGCTTATATATAACTGAGCAGATGTAGAGTTTGAATCTATTTTTGCTACAACATTATCTAAAATCAAATTTGATGGATACGTTAATGGCTGTATGAAATCAGCTTTTAGATATCTGCTTGACAACATCGCTTTTAAATTTGTTCCGTCCATAGACGGTATTCTATCCAAATCATCTAAATTGCTACTAGCAGATACAGCTCCTGAGTTTTGATTGAAACTAGTTTCTAGCCCATACTCTTTTGCCATATTAGTTACGGTTTTATTATACTCGCCATAAGGATAGCTAAAATACTGCGGTTTATATCCCAAATTCTGCTCAAAAATTTGAATGCCTTTTTCAAAATCATATTTAATTTCAGACTCGTTTAAATATGTCATATATTTGTGCGAATAGCTATGATATCCTATCTCAGCACCCCAGTTTTGCACATCTTTTATATCATCAAAACTCATATAATCGCCATATTTTTTCTGAGAAGCTTCAACATAAACAAAAAGAGTAAATGGATATCCAAATTCCTTAAATACAGGAAATCCATTTTTATAAAAGCTTTTATATCCGTCATCAACAGTTAAAACCAACCAATTATCCGGTATATATTCTGAATTTTTGACTTTTTGGATTAACGTTTTAAGCGGCACTATCTCATATCCATTTTCATTAAAATATTTAAACTGTTCGCGTAAATTTTGAAGAGAGATATTAGTACTTGGATATCTCTCATCGCCAAATCTATGATAGATCAAGATATGAGCGTCTGCAAACATCCAAGTTATAAACAGGAAAAAAGATAATAATAGCCGCATTAGTTAGCCGGTGCAACTGGTGCTGCTGGCGCAGCCGGAGTAGCTCCAGTTTCTGGAATTATCATATTTTTAAACTCTTTTGTCTCTACGACGGAATTTCTTAAAGATTGATTATAAGTATAACCTAACGCTAATGTATTTAATACAAAAAGTAGTCCTACAAAAAATGTAAATTTAGCTAAAAATCCAGCAGGGCCTTTAGCGCCAAATAAACTTTCATTGCTTCCACTATATGCGCCAAGACCTATTGAAGAGCTTTTTTGAAGCAAAATAGCGACAGTTAAAATTACAGCTAATATAAATTGTAAGGCTAGAAATATTGAACTCACGAGTATCCTTTATTTTGTTTATTAACTCGTGATTATATCAAAATAAGATAAAAATTTAGTTAAAGCTTAGCGCCGCGCAGAAGCAGCGCTATTTTATTTTATTCGTTTTTGCTGAATATACCAAGAAGTTGAAGCAACGATATAAATAAATTTAATATATCAAGATACAAAGCAACCGCCGCTAAAACAGGACTGTCATATCCGCCGCGTATTATCATTTGAGTATCATAAAGTATGTATGCGCTAAAAAGTATAGCTCCAACCGCAGCTACGACTGTCGCTAAAATAGCACTTTGAAAAAATAAATTTAACAAACTTGCGACAACTATAACTATCAAAGTTATAAATAGCATTTTTCCCATAACAGAGAAATCTTTTTTTGTATTAAACGCAAAAACGGTCAAACCGCCAAAAGCAACAGTAGTCATCAAAAATGCTTGAGTGATGATATGTCCCATACCCGCACCGATATAAGTATTTAGCACAGGACCTAAAGTAAGACCGCTAACAAACGTAAAACCAAATAGCATAACTAACGCCAAACTTGGATTTTTCTTTGAAAACATAAGCCCAAATAGAAGTGCAAATTCCACTATAAGCAGCATCCAGCTAAAAGTTTTTATATAATCTACGCCGATATAAGCTCCAGCTGTTGCAGCTACCAAAGATGCAGTAAGAAGCTGATAAGTTTGTTTTATAAAAGTGGCTCTAGCACTTTGCAAACCTGCTTCTTCATAATTTGCTTGCTCTTTAGCATAATTTCTATCATAAAGACTCATTAATTATCTCCTTTTTTGAATTTATATGAGTGTATCAAAAAATATTTAATATAAGATAAATTTTATATTAAATATATTATTTAAGTTTTATAGTATAAATATTTTTTAAGTTATATTTTTAAATTTTAAAACAGTTAAATTAAATTTACGATTCAAATTTTGATATGGATATACTAAAAAGATATTTTAAATTTAAAAAAGTATAAGTTTAGTGGCCGGGAGAAAGGGATTCGAACCCCTGGAGGCTTGCACCTCAACGGTTTTCAAGACCGCCGCTTTCGACCACTCAGCCATCTCCCGAATTAACATTAATCTGAAGTTTTTTCTTCTACCCAGTCGGCGCTTTGATTGACCTTTTTCTTTGACCATTGATAAGCGCTATTAGAGTCTTCTTTTATACCATGCCAAGTGCTTGAACAGCCTAAAAACGCAGTAATTATAAGCGTCATAAAAACGTAACGCACAATTAGCTCCTATTTTATCATGGAGGCGACACCCAGATTCGAACTGGGGGTAAAAGCTTTGCAGGCTTCTGCCTTACCACTTGGCCATGTCGCCATGCAAACAAATACTAAATTTAGTGGTGCCCAGAGCCGGACTTGAACCGGCACGGAAAAAATATCCGAGGGATTTTAAGTCCCTTGTGTCTACCATTCCACCACCTGGGCATATAAAAAAATGGAGCGGGAAACGAGATTCGAACTCGCGACCCCAACCTTGGCAAGGTTGTGCTCTACCCCTGAGCTATTCCCGCAACTTTTTTAAGAGTTGAAATAATATCAAAACAAAGCTTAAAATTTTATTTGATAAAATTAGAAAAATATTAAATTTCAAAAAAATATAAGTAAAAAGCTGGTAATATTCGAAAATACAAATTATTTATATACATTTATTTGGGGTTATAGCTCAGCTGGGAGAGCGCTTGAATGGCATTCAAGAGGTCGGCGGTTCGATCCCGCTTAACTCCACCATTTTCAAATTTAAATAATCAAAAATATCTTACTTTAGTATAAAAAATCATATAAAATTTAAAAAAAATAGATTAAGCAAATATTTATCTTAGTGTGACAAATGTATATTTATGTTATATAAATTTCTGAATTTAAATAAAATTTAACTTTTATTTAAATAAATTAGAATAATATATATTTCATACAGTAATAAAGGAACACTATGGAAAAAATGGATAAAGTAATTATATTTGCATTAGGTATATTTTTAAATAGCTATGTTTTTGCGCTTGAACCAAATTTTGAAAAAGATTTAGATATTATAAATGCAAAATCTGCTTATGAACAAGGTATAACCGGGCAAGGCGTATTTATAGGCGTATTTGATGATGATTTTAGGCTAGAACATAGAAGTTTAAATACTCAAATGTTAGAAACTCTCACTTTTAGCGATCAAACTAAAGCAAATTATTGGATTAATAATTCACACGGTTCCCACGTAGCCGCAATAGCTTTAGGAGCTTTTAATAATCCTATTATGCACGGAGTTGCTTATAATGCAAAAGGCTATGGAATGCAAGCTCCCTTATCTCTTGATGTGTTTAATCATATCGAGGCAAATTTAGATGCAGAGTACAAGTTTTTTGGAGATCCAAATAAAAATATTAAAGTTATAAATAACTCATTTGGAGATTTTATATTTCCTGTTTTGCATATTGAAGTTGCTGATGATTTTTATGAATTAACGCAAGATGAAGTTGAAAATTATATAATGGAAATAATGGATCAAACAAATACAAACTCATCAATTATCAAACTATCAAAAGAAAAACAAATTTTAAATATTTTTGCTGCTGGAAACTCTGGTATATCCTCTCCAACTACTTTGGCTGTTTTGCCTCATTATGATCAAGATCTCAATGCTTGGCTCGCTGTTGGAGCTATAGATTCATCTAAAGTTACAAAATTAAAAGATGGAAGCTTGGATATGAGCGAACCTTTTGCATTTACGAATTTTAGCAACGCTTTTAAAGGAGCGGCTTATTTTTCTATATTAACTCCTGGTGAGTACATTTGGTCTGCTAATAGTGCCACTACAGATGGTTTTATACCAGAACAAGGTACATCTATGGCTGCTCCTTTTGCGACTGGAGCAGCAGCTTTAGTATCTCAAAAATTTCCTTTTTTAAACGGCAAACAGATAGGAGATCTACTACTTAGTACAGCAAATAGTAATGTAAAACTACCAAAAATGGTCTTAAAAAATATCACAAGCAATGAAAATAAAAATTTATTTATAAGCTTAATTTACGTAGATAACGAGGTTCCTACTACAGCAGATGGTTCTTTTGATTGGGCTCAGATAGATAAAGATAGGATAGAAGCTGGTTACAGTGATGATGGGATTGCAAATTTTTATAAGCAGTATTTTAAAAAATACGTTCCCAACGCAACAGACGAACAAATTCAAAAATATATCACTAGCAAAATAAATTTTATAAATGATACAGACAATATCAAAGTATCTTCCATAACCAAAGAAGAGCTTATAGGACAAGGTGTTTTGGATATCAAAAAAGCTATGAACGGACTAGCGCTTTTAGATGCAAACCGTCTTACGACTAGTGATATTTTGGATTATAGAAATACCGGAGAAACACTATATTATTCTATAGATACAAATGGATATAACGCTACTTTTGCAAACGATATAGCCCAAAGAAAGTATAATCCACTATGGCATTATAAAGGCGGAGAAGATAGTATGTATAATTTAAATGTCGGCTTTATAAAAGACGGTAGTGGAGTTTTAACTCTTAGCGCAGACGCGTATTTTGAAGGAAATACTATAGTAAAAAATGGGGGATTAAAACTACTTAGAACAGGCGATAAAGGTGCAGAGATCAAAAATAGCAACGTTTTTGTAGAGCAAGCCGGTACTCTAAGCGGAAATGGAATAATTTATAAAAACTTATACAACGAAGGTTCGGTTCGACCGGGAAATGAGGATTTAAGTGATTTAATCGTAAATGGAACATATACTCAAAACACGCAAGATGCATCACTTCAGATAGACGTTGCAAATTTAGCTAAAAGCAACTCAAAACTAATAGCCAATAACTATGATATCAAAAACTCAAAGCTTGTATTTATACCTCTTACAGATACATTTTATGACAAAAATACGAAAGTAGCGCTTGATCTTGGAAATTTAAAAAATTATTTAAATTCGTTTAGCACTGTAGAGTTAGAAAAATCCCTAACTTTGGATTTTGATATATCTCAAGATAGAGAAAGTATTGTATTTAAAGGAGTGAAAAACGGAGCTTATGATATAAAAAACTCAGGTATCGGAGCAAGTTTAAGAGATATTCGCTATAAACTAAATGATCCAAATTTAAATAGACAAAATCTCTACAAAGATTTTTTTAAAAACTTAGATACAAGCAAAGATATAAGCAGTGTGCAAAACATTGTAAAAAGCATAGATAATCAAAGTTATCTATCAAATATCTCAGTTTTAATAGAAGATCAAGCAAAAATCACACAAAATTATACTCTTTTTGCTATCAATAACAATTTATCAAATACGCTCTTTGCTCCAAACAATGATTATACGCAAAATAAAGAATATTTTTGGTATGCAGCTCCAAACTACAAAAAGACGAACGGCGATGAGTATAAAGGACGCAAAGTAGGAACTGATTTTGGTTTTGGAACTAGCATAAATGACAATGAGCAAATTTCGTTAAATTTAGGAGCAAGCAATACAAAAAATAAATTTAACGAATCCCACTATGAAACAGATAGTATAAATGCTGGTATAAATTATATTTATGATTTTGAAAGTTTCAAGGTGTTAAGCGCGGCTACTTTAGGATATGGCAAAAATACGTTAGATCTAAGCTCAAATCCGATTCTAAGTAGCAGCTCAAAATCAAATTATAACCATTTTATAGCAGGAGCGATGCTTGGTTTGGCAAAAGATTTTGAATTTAGTAATGTTGTTTTAACTCCGCTTAGCTACGTGAATTATAACTATATTTATCAAGAAGGATTTGATATAAATAGCGATATTTTTGCTAGAAAAGTTGATAGCATATCTCACCAAACGACTAGCATAAATGCTGGTTTAAACTTAGCTTATTTAAATAAAAATCAAAATATAACCACAAAGCTATCAAGTTACGCTCTTTATGAGTATCGTTTAAGTGGAAAAGATATCGAAAACTCATCTAAATTTATAGATTTTAGTTCTAATGGTTTTACTCAAAAATATGAGCTAAACGAACATCTACTCACCATAGGAGCAAATTTAGAAATGCTTTATCCAAATAATTTTTTCATTAGGTTCGGTGCTGCGGGTGAGATCGAAAAAAAGAGAAATAGTATAAATTTGATGACAACGATCGGAAAGATATTTTAATTAAAAAGATGTTTTAATCAACACTCAAAATACCGGCCACACAACCGGTATTTTAAATTTAATATCAAACACTACTTACTTCGTCGATAGCACTAAGCGCATTTAAGCTTCTTGGATAACCGATATAAGGAATTAGCAAAGTTACCGTATCTATAAGAACCGCTCTTGTGTTTCCTAAATTTAAATTTCCTACAACGTGAGCTTTTACCTGAGCATCTGCTCCACCTATACTAAGCACAAAAACAAACGTTAAAAGCTCCCTAAACTTAGGCTCCAAACCGTCTCTTGTGTAGTAATCCCCAAAACAGTTAGCCGAAAGAAATTTGCGTATATGTTTCTCATCGTTTGGAGCTGCGGCGTTTGATCTATCTATAGTATCACCAAAAAACGCTCTTTGTACGGCTAAACCTTTTTCCTCCCTATCACTCGCAGTCGTCGTCGATGCATTTTTCAAAGGAAGCTCAACACCATTATCCCTAAAAACTTCATTGCAAATATAGATAAACTCATCAACCTTTGCAAAGCCGACGTAAGGAACGCTTTGATATAAAATTTCTTTTATATTATTTGGTGCGACACCGTTTTTTAAAGCTGCATTAACAACTCTTTTGTACTCTCTAAGTCCGCCACTTGCTATCAAGCAACCAAGCCAAAGCATAATCCTAGTTTTATCGTCTAATTTTGAGTGTAAAAATAGGTCGCCAAATGCAAAATTTAGATGATTTGTTATAAACTCGGGATCCGTTTTTGAAAGAGGATTTGTATCTCCAAAAAATTTATCGTAATTTTTCTTTGCGTTGTCACTCAAATTTTCCACCTTTTTCTCAGTATTTTGCTCTTTTGCGTCTGCTTTAGCACTCATTGCCAAAACTCCTAAACCAACTGCGGTACTTGTTAAAAAAGTTCTACGATTTTGCATTTTAATCCTTTTTGTCTTGTTTTACCAGCTTTTCATACTCTTCATCGCTTACATGCTCCATCCAAGTCACGTTTTTACCATCTTTTTCTGCAGTAAGTGCGATATGAGCCGCTTTTGTTTCAAGTCCTGCGCCGTGAAAATGCTTTACGTCTGGCGGACAAAGTATAACGTCGCCTGTATTTGCTATTTGTAATACTCCGTTTTTTGTAGCAGTATAAATTTGTCCTTTAGTTACTATTAAAGTTTGACCTGCAGGGTGAGTGTGCCACGCTGTTCTAGCCTTAGGCGAAAACTCTACCAAAGCTCCGCTAAATGGGCGATAAGTATCACTTTTAAAAAGCATACTTACGCTAACTTCGCCGGTAAAATACCTACTATCACCTTTAAATCCTCCGAGCTCTCCTGATCTTACTACACTTTGAGTAGAAGCAGCACTAGCACTAGCACCGACAAACAACGCGCAACACTTTATAAATTTCTTAAACATATATTCTCCTTGGAATTTATTTGGATATATTATAAAGCTTGACACTAGGTGTTTGTCAAGAGGTCATTTAAAAATTCGTATTGTAATTTAATAAATTTAAAAAAGATAGCTATGAAAAACGTATTATTGATAAATGATGCAAAAGTATTTGAAAGCTCAAAAGGTGCGTTAAATGCACCTTCACAAAGCGCATTGGTTTTTAAAGTTATATTTGTACTTGAGCTTTGCGTCTTTGAAATTTGCATTGCAAGATTTTTATTCATTTTTCTCCTATCTAGTGCTAAATGCACTTCCTGCTGAGTTTTCAAAGTCCGCCGCGCTTCTTGCGTAATGCTCCGTATTTTTCATATCTTCCTCTAACCAAGCTATTTTATTTCTAGCAGAACTAAACGCCGCCGCACCTAAAAATAGACTAAATGGCGGCTCTTGCATTCTTGAGACGTTGTACAAAATCTCTGCAAATTTAGCCGGATTACCAGCTTGTTTGCCGCTGTAGTTTTTCGCGTGCGCTTCAAAAGCTTCTCTTTTTGCGTCATAATCGCCGATCTTATCTCTGCTTAACTCCATACTAGTACCTAAAAACTCTGTTCTAAAGCCTGCTGGCATTATATTTACGCTGCGAATACCAAAGTCTTTAAGATCTAGCAAAAGCCCCTCACTAAATGCGCTCAAAGCAAATTTACTCATACAATATGGCGTAGAATTATTCGTAACTCTAAATCCCCCTATTGAGCTGAGATTAAATATCCTAGCTTTCACGTTTTGTGCATTTCCACCCTCGCTAATGGCTTGTGGGCGCATTAGCTTCAAGGCGTGTTTTGCTACAAGAAACGGTGCGAAAACATTTACTTCAAACTGCGCCCTAAGATCTTTTTCGCTAGTCTCTTCGACAAAGCCAAGAAGCCCATATCCAGCGTTATTTACTACATTATCAAGTCTGCTAAATTTAGACTTTATAGCAGCGATATTTGCTTCTATATTTTCACTCATTTTCTCACCAAATTTAAGCTCTAAAGGTAAGAAATTCTCGCTCTCTTTTCCTAGCTTGTCTATGATATTTTTTAAATTCCTGCTAGTTCCTGCGACTTTGTCTCCTTTGCTTAAGAGATATTTTGCCAAAGCAAGTCCTAGCCCACCGCTTGCTGCAGTTATGTACCAAATTTGAGTATTCATTTTATTTTCCCTATTTTTATCATCTGTTTTTGCATTTAAAATAGTCGCTCCAGCCAAAGAAGCAGCGCCTAAAACCATAGTATTTTTTATAAACTTACGCCTAGAATCTTTCATTTTATCTCCTCATTTTTAAATTTAAACTCCTCTTTTTCATATCTTTTACCAAGATAAACTCCAAGACTTCCCCAGATAAACGATATCAAAGCGCCGACAAATAAAACAGCAGTTATACTGATCTTTGCTATAGTTCCTTCAAGCGCCGCGCTCATAGAATCCCCAGCTCTATATACCACCGTATCAAGGAAATTTTTGACTTTATACTTGCTCTCGCTATCAAGTGGCACAAAAAGCATTTCCCTGCCCGGTTTTACAAGCGCATACTCACCTACGCGTCTTATACTCATCACAAGCACCAAAACCCCAAAAGCAGGATAAAATACAAGCAAAACAAATCCCAAAGCAACCACAAAACCAAGCGTACCTAAAAGCCATTTGATACCAAAAAACTGAACTATTTTTGAAGTGATGAAAATTTGTATCACAAAACTCGAAAGTTGAACTATAAAATCGATATTTGCAAACGCCGCCGCCCTTGCTTCCCTGCTCTCAAACATACCAGAGATCACCCTTGCTTGTTCCATATACAAAAACGTTGAAACGCTAGTAAGTAGCAGTATAAATCCTAGCAGAGCCAACAAATAACGCGACTTTATGATCAATAAAAATCCCACAAATGGATTTTTAGAACCGATAGGTTTGTCAAATCTATCTTTTATACTCACAAAACCGCTTTGTAAATTTAACTCTTCTAAACCAAGAGCTTCTTTGATAAGTAAATTTTTTAGCACTATAGAAACACCAAGGCAGATTATAGAGATAAAGATAAAGTTAGGAACATCTATAAATTTACTCAAAACCGATACGAAAAATGCTCCAAAAATCCCGCCTAAACTAGCTCCAGCCGAGATAATACCAAATAATCTAGCGCTTCTTTCTTTACTAAAAACATCAGCTAGCAAACTCCAAGCGGTGCTGATCACAAAAATGTTAAAAACGCTCACCCAGATATAAAAGCTTCTAGCAACGATCAAGTAAGCTTCACTACCCTGAGAAATTTGATTTAAAAGGGCGAAAAAGCCTATCAAATTTAGCGCAAAAAAACCGTAAATAAAATCTGTATAAAGCTTACGTTTTATCATTCCACTTAAAATCATAGCCAAAATAGACCCTACTATCGTAGCTATAAAAGTTCCCAAAAACAGCCATTTTAGCTCCCCAGTTCCGCCACTTATACCCAAAGCTTCTCTAATGGGTCTTAGCAAAGAGTAGCTAGCAAACAAACTAAAGATAAAAAGCACAGCTATAAGTAAAAACTTGCCTTCGCCTTTTTTTAGACTTAGAATTTGATTTAAACTCATCTAAAAAGCCTGTTTAGAAATTTACTCATTTCTTTCCTTTATTGTAAGTTTGTTGCTGCCAAAACCAAACCAAATTTAGCCGAATTTTCTATAAATTTTATACGATCATTTTGTATATGAACAACTTAAATTTAAATTTGATAGAATTATAAAACCTAACACTAGGTGTTTGTCAAGGGGAAAATAAAAATATTTTGAAATTTGAATTAAATTTAAAAAAGAATCGGGAATTTAGCTTATCTAAATTCCTAAAATTATCTCAAGCCAATCGCTTTTGCTTTGCTTCTAAAAGAATCCACGCCTTCGTACGTGCTGCTTACTGGATTGATGGTGTCTTCGTTATTTGCTAGCATATCTTTGTAATAACCTATCTTATAATCTAGTTTTTTATCTATCTCTTCTAGCTTTTTTATCTCGGCTTTAACAGCCTCTTTTTGCTCCTCTATCATCTTTAGACGGAGCTGTGCGCTACTTTTGCCTTTTGCGGCTAAGGCTATATAATGTTTGATTTTTTCTATGCTCATACCAGTTTTTCTCAAACAATCCACCCATATAACCCACTCAACATCTCTATCGCTGAAATAATTCACACCATTTTTATCGCGCTCAACGAACGGAAAAAGACCTTTTTTAAGCCAAAATCTAATAGTCCTAGATGAAATCCCAGTTTGCTTTTCCACATCTATGATAGTTTTTGCCATTTTTGCTCCTTTATTCGGGTTTTGCAAGGCAGTTTTCGTAAATAAATTTATGATCACTAGGTAAGTTTTGATAGATCAAATTTGCTAGATCTCTTATCTCCCATAAAGCTGCTTTTGAGCTTCTAAGGCTTAAGAAATTCTGCAAACTTCTAGCATTTATACTCCAGCTAAGCTCGGTTTTATAGCTTTCTGGAAGGCAGTATTTTGCTATATCTAAGCTCGTGTTTTGGTTTAGAATTTGGCGCAAATTCTCAAGCGCGTTTATACTTGCGTTATCAACAAATTCATTACCCGTAAGCACTAAATACCTGCTTGCATTCTCGAAATCTCCAGCTTTAAACTCACTTTCGTTTTTTAGCTCTTTTAGCGTATAGCGTGTGGATTTTACGCTTAGACTTGCTATGCGGTGGCGGGCTAATTCTTGGAGCAAAGCCCTGCTAATACCTTTTATGTAAAAGTTGTAATATAAATGCTCTAGCGTACTTGCGTGTTTAAATTTATTGCCCACTCTATCTATGAGTTCGATATCTTTTTCGCCGCCATTATCACCCTTCTCAAAGCTCTGCCAACAAGTGCGGATCGCATTTGAACAGACCCAAAGCGGAGTGAAATTTAGTAGTTTTACTTCCATAATATTCCTTTTTTTGAAGCAATTCTACCAAATTTATACTAAATTTGACAATCTCTTTTTAATAATATCTGCCACCCTAAATGAGTTTGCATATATGCTCCAAGTATATGGAACACTTCCGCCTGTAGGCATAAACGAAGCGTCGCTAACATAAAGGTTGTCTAGTTCGTGAGCTTTACAGTTTTTATCCAAAACGCTAGTTTTTGGATCATCACCAAATCTCGCTCCACCAGCTACCAAATTTGGCGGCGGAGAGCTACTAACACTATAACTAACATCTTTTGCGCCCATCTGTTTTAAAATTTCCACTGCTTTTTGTGACAAAAACTCACCTACTTCAAGGTCTTGTTTATGGGCATCTAAGCTTATAACTCCAACTGAAACTCCATATTTATCTCTATGCGTATCACTAACACTAACAAAAGTTGTGTTAGTAGGAAGCCAGTCGTTAAAAACTTCAAACGTGAGTTTTCTACTTGCATAAACGTTATCTTTTATCTTTGTCATGAGCTTATCGCCAAATATCAAATTCCCACTCTCATAAAACTGCGCAGTAACATTAGGGATAACGTTTGGATGTTCAAACAAAAAGTCTATAGTGCCACCTTTATATCTCTTACCGTCTTTTTTAAACTCATACCACTCTTGTATATGTCTGTTAAAAAATAGACCTCTACTCATCAGATCATTAGCGTCTTTTTTACTAAGATCTTTTAGATAAAATGTTCCGCTTCCAACTCCACCGGCTGAAAATATCAAATTTTTGCCGACATTAGCTGAGTTGTTTGCTAAACCATTAGGAAAATGTCTATTTTTAGAGTTTAAAAGTAGTCTTGAAGTCTCGACTACACCAGCAGCCACGACAAATATCTTAGCTTTTATGCTATGAGATTTTTTAAATTTATCATAATACAAAGCTTCTTTTACCCCGAACTTATCGCTAACTAGCTTATAAACAAAAGCTTCAGGTATGACTTTAGCAGGGCACTGCTGCAAAAGTACTCTACCGCTTCCTTTGGCACCGCTCGCACAGGGATAAGCACCGCAAAAATGGGAGTAATAACACGCATTCCTACCAAGATCGTTTTTAGACAAAATGGCTCTAGGAGTTGGGAGTGGAGTAAGCCCAAGCTCTATGGCGGCCTTATCAAACCACTTTGCAGCAGCATTTTCTTCTAGCTTTTCATATGGGAACTCAGCTGTACTTCTAGGTTCGCTAAATTTATGTTTTACAACTTTACCAGATACACCTACTACTTTTTCGACCTTTGTATAGTATGGCTCAAGCTCATCATAGCTTATAGGCCAGTCTGCGACGTTTGCACCTTCTATCTCTCCATAAACACTTTTTAGTTTAAAATCGTTTGGTTTTAAACGATGAAAAAATCCACTCATCAAATTTGAGCTTCCACCGACAAGAGAACCGTTCCAAAAGCTCCACGTACCATCATATCTGCTTATTTCGCCGTTTGGCTCTTTTTCTATTACTACGTGATATTCGTCTTTTAGGTTTGGTACAAACATTTTGCGCCTTGAGATAGCCAGCTCGTCTTTGCTAAAATCCTCTTCTTTGTAAAACTTACCTTTTTCTAAAACTACTACGTTAAATCCAGCCTTGCTTAGCTCATACGCCACAGGGCTTGCTCCGGCGCCGCTTCCGATTATGCAAACGTCATAAGTCATCTTTACCTTTCAAATTTATAAAAACGGTGTTTTTGGCTGAGGAAGTCCAGTCTCGTGGGAGATCCATTTCCAACCGTTTTCATCTATATTTGCACCATAAATAGGATCGCCAAAAACCGCTTCTGAGCAAAAAACAAGCATATCATATATCCAACTTTCTCCCCACTCTTCATCTTTAGCAACAATGTCTAAAAGATCGTTTTGCTTTTTATTTGATAAACTTAGATAATTAGACTCATACTGTTTTATGCTAGTATCATTTAGCCAAACCGCGCCATTTATGATAAAATTTTTAGCACTTAGAGAAACTTTGGAATGAGATATAATAATCTTTAAATATGACAAAATATCTATATTTAACTGAGTTGCAATAGGAAAAAGATGCTTTGAAACACTATTTAATATACTATAAATTTCATCTTTTGATAGAGTTTTGTCATCTAAAATACTTTCATTTTGAGCAAATAAATTTATAGGTGCGCCAGAAAATACCATAATCCCATAAGCGACTTTTACAAAAGAACGTCTATTTCTCATGTCTATTCATCACCGCATCAAGACTGATATTACCCGCACCAAATGAGAACAAGCCAAGAAGCATAACTAGATAATAAAGCGGAACTTCAAAACCGTTATTTGCCAAACTATATCCATTCTCAAAATGCACTGCAAATATCGCCACAAGAACTATTGCGATAAGCGGAATGCTAATTATCCTAGTAAAAAGTCCAAGTACAAAAAGTAAAACGGCTAAAGATTCAAATATAGCGACTAAATACACGATTAAAACAGGAATAGGAAAACCCATAGATGAGAACCACTGAGCAGTTGGTTCGATATTTTGCCATTTTGGAACTGCGGTCTCATAAAAACCATAAGCCAAAACCAAACGCATAATAAGCAAAGAAAGATGTTGGAATTTTGAACCAAGCATATTAAAAACATTACAGAATTTTTTCATTTATTGATAAACCTTGAAAGAGATGTATGCGGCAAGAGAGCCGCATATTTTGAAGCTATAAAATTATATCAACCGCCGCACTTACTAGCGCCGCATTTTTCAGCCTTATTTGTTTCTTTAGGCTTTTCTACTTTTGTGTCACCGCATTTGCTAGTGCCGCATTTTTCAGCTGCGCTAAGTGAAGTAGAAAGACCTATTAGTAAAAATAGACCTACGAAAATACTAGCTAACTTTTTCATAGTTAAACTCCTTCTTTTAAATTTGGATTGATGTAAGTTATATTATAATATATTTTAAAATTTAAATTTGTGATTTTCATCACAAAACTATATTAAATTTAGAAATCTTTTACCTATCTCCAAATCAAAATATCATCTAAGCTTAGCCTCATCTTAGCAGGAGCAGTTTCATCACTCAGCCCTAAAGCTACAACTAACACGGGCGTAAAGTTGTTAGTTAAATTTATAAAATTTGTTAGTGAAATTTTATCAAATCCACCTATTACACAACTTTTTATATCCATATCATATGCGATATTTATGAGATTTGCGCATAGCAAATAACATTGCAAGCTTGCATAATGCGTTAGCTCATCGTTAGTTTGATGATCAAATCTGTTAGCAAAATATTCCATAGCTTTGTTATATTTTTCAGTTATAGTTTGCTTTCTTTTTACTTGATTTTGTAAGAATTCGCAGCTACTTTTTAGGTCATTTCTAGCTAGTATAACAACTGCGTGAGAACATGTTTTTACTTGATCTTGATTGTTACAAATTTTCCCAAGTTCGTCTAGCTCATCAGATTTACTTATAACAACAAATTTCCAAGGCTCAAGTCCGCATGAGCTAGGAGTAAGTCTAGCAAAATCCAAAATCTCTTTTATCTTTGCATTTTCTATCTTTTCATTTTTAAATTTTCTACATGAAAAACGGTTTTGCATTATATCTTTCAAGAAATCTCCTTTTAAATTTGATTATTTTATAATCTTAGCCTTAGCCGATAAACTCACGATCTTTAGCTCATAAATACTAGTTCTACTAAGTGAGCCATATGCCGCAGTTTTGAAATAATCCATATAATCAGGCGTGTATTTTCTACATAATAACTCCAAAGCTTTGACTTTTTGACTCTCATCAGTGACTTCATAAGCCTTAGTTTTGGCTATGGCACTTAGATATTCAGTAGTAAAAACCTTGCCTCCAAGCTCGTTTGCGCTATCTTTGATGCTCTCACAAAACTCATAGCTAGGCGTAGGTACTTTGTTTTGGCTAACAGCAACTAGCTCTACGTTTTTACCGTCTTTGTATAATTTAGCTTTTGAGCCTGTCTTTGCTCCGTGGATAAAAACACTCATACCGTCTCTAGCTATAGAGATAGGAATGCTAAATACCTCGCCGTTTTCATCTACGCAGCTAAGCGTCGCATACTGGCTCTCATCGATGATCTTTAAAGCGCTCTCTTGGTCTAATTCACGGTCACTTCGTCGCATAATGTTTCCTTACTTATCTTTTTATCTTTTAGATAGCTTTCTAATTTATCATTATCCAAAACTTCGTCAAATTCGCTTTTACTTCTATAATCTTTTTCTATATTAAATTCTTCTATACTCTCAAGAAATTTTTTAAAATCAGGATTTTTAATGCTTAATTCATTCATCACAGAATAATCTAAGCTTTCTTTGAATTTAGCCCTAGCTAAAATCACACTTTCATCAACATTTTGCGAACTAAGGCTAATAACTCCTATACCAAATGAAAAACTCAAACGCTTAATCAAATCCATAAGCTCCTCATCACTCTCATCGATATCAAGCGCAACAAGGTAACCCTCATTCGCCCAGCTTGAATTACTCACAGCTTGAAAATAATATTCTCTAAAACTACTAACACTTAGATGTTTTTTCATCTCAAAAGCATAGATTTTGATTGGAAGCGAATTAAATTTGCCTATAAATTTATTTAGCTCTTTTTGGTAATCTCTATATTCAAAGCTAACTCCAACTATATCTGGATATAGCCATTTATCTATACCTTTTTTAGTCTTGATACTACTCTCGTGATAAATAGTCTTTGTATAGGCTTTAAAGTTATCGTTTGCAAAAGCAAACCTAGTCAAAAGTTGATGTAAATCCCTTTCGCTATAAGATGTTTTTGGCTCTTTTATTTCACTATTTTTTTCTATTTGAGCTTTCAAATTTATATCTTGATTTTTTAGCTTTATAAGAATAGGCTTTGTAGCTACTACTTCAAAAATGCTATCTGAATTTTCTTTTATATCCACATAAATCCTAGCGGCAAAACTAGCCCACGGAGTTTTTCCAGATAAATTCAACTCCTCAGTGAGCCCCATTTCGTTGGCTATATGATACATACGATTTGGATTTAATGCTTCTTTTTTTCTTTCTAATACTTCTTTTGCTACTCCTATAACGGTTCTTATCATCTTAATACCTAACACCATTTTGTTTCAAAAAGTCTCTTAAATCGTCGTATTCTTTGTTTGTAAAGTATCGCCATTTGCCCTCGCCTAATTGATCTAAGCTAACACGACCAAAACTAACACGTTTTAGATCCATAACTTCAAGATCAAAATACCCGAAAAATCTTCTTAATTCGCGGTTTTGCCCCTCGTTTATAATGACTTTTAACCTTGTATATCCGCCGCTAAAACTGATAATCTTATATGCTAAAAATGGCTTAAAATCCATAGAAATTTGCTTTGTTCTAGCGTGAGCACCTTTTGTAGCGTCTTTAGCAAAAAATCCCTCTTGCATAGCAGTAATCACGTTTGGAGTTATCTCGCCTTTGATTTTTAGATAGTACTCTCGCTCTATATCGCTTCCCATAAGCGCTTCAGCGATCGCAGGAGCATCAGTAAGAAGCAAAAGCCCCTCACTAGCAAAATCCAGCCTACCTATACTTATAAATTTAGAAAGACCTCTTGGGAGATTGTCATAGATGGTTTTTCTACCGCGGTCATCTTTTTTGGTTACTAACTCACCTTTTTGTTTGTTATAAACTATAACGCTAAACTCTTTTTTTAGCTTTATAAATCGTCCGTTTATCTTGATTTTATCGTCTTCTTTTACATCTGTTGCTAAGTTGTCGATTACTTTGTTATTTACACTAACTTTACCGTTTTTTACTAACTCATCGGCTTCACGACGTGAGTAATTTGTGTTGTGTGAAATGAATTTATTTATACGCATTATAGTCCTAAACTTGTTAAATCATGAATATGCAAAGCCCCGATCGGTTTTTTATCTTTTGTTATGATTAGAATTTGAATTTTATACTCCTCTATGAGTTTTAAAGCATCATAAGCTAGCATATTTTCATCTTCTAGCACCTTTGGATTTTTAGTAGCAAATTTAATAGCTTGATCATTTATATTAAAATTATCATTACCTAACGCACGTCTTAAATCGCCATCGCTTAGAACTGCTACTAACAAACCGTCTGTATTTGTTAGTAAAACTGTACCTAATTTACCGTGAGTCATTGAATTGATCGCAAATTTTAAACTAACATCATCACTAACAATAGGCAACTCATCTTTTCTCATCACATCTTTTACTTTTAGATAAAGTCTCTTACCAAGACTACCGCCTGGATGAAGCATAGCAAAATCTTCTTTTTTAAATTCTTTCAACTGCATCAAACACACAGCCAGAGCGTCTCCTAAAGCCAAAGTCAAAGTAGTAGAAACAGTAGGTGCAGCGCCCAAAGGACAGGCTTCGCGAACTATATCAAGACTGATAAATGCATCACTTAACATCTCTAAGCTTGAGCTACTTTTTGCCATACCGATTATCTTGATACCGCGTTTTTTGATGTGCGGAAGTATGGCTATGAGCTCGCTGCTTTCGCCACTAAAACTAATCGCCAAAATCATATCGTTTTGGCTTATCATACCAAGATCGCCATGGAGCGCTTCAGTAGGATGCAAGAAAAAGCTAGGAGTTCCGGTACTTGCCAACGTAGCTGCTATCTTAGCACCTATAAGCCCACTCTTTCCCACGCCTGATATTATGAGTTTTCCTTTGCAAGAAAGTGCTAAATTTATAGCTTGTTCAAATTTAAAATCCAGTAATTTTGCTTGTCTTTTCAACTCATCTGCTTCTAAGTTTAAAACTTCTTTAGCGATACTCAAAATATCCATTTTCTCTCCATTTAAATTTACTATCACATCAAATACACAACCGGAACGATGGTTGGGTACTTTTTAATCTTTCTAAATATATGCTTTCTAATAACTTGCCTAATTTGATTTTCTAACGCTCTTTGATCGTGAAGCAGCTCATCTTTTACGTTGCTTAAAAACTGTAGAAGTATCTCTTCCATCTCTTTACTAAGGTTTTTGCTCTGTCTTTCACTAACTAAACCATAACTTATAACACGATTTTGAATTAAAGTTTTAGCATTTTTATCGATCTGAGATATTATGGTTACCACTCCAGCCTCAGCTAATTTTTGTCTATCTATAACAACATCATCAGAAATTTGCTTATTTATTTGATTGTCTATGAAAACTTTACCTGTTTTTACAGTTTTTACTCTTTTTATATATTTTTGACAAACTTCTATCTGATCGCCATCACTCATAAGATAAGTATTTCTCTCATCAACTCCACATGCTACAGCAGTCTCTTTGTGTCTTACTATATGATTATACTCACCATGCACCGGTAAGAAAAATTTAGGTTTTACAAGTCTTAGCATAAGCTTTTGCTCTTCTTGGGCTGCGTGTCCGCTTACGTGAATTTCACTAAAGTCTTGATGAGCTACGCTAGCACCGCTTTTTAACAAATAATTAAGCACCGTTGATACACTTGTTTCATTTCCAGGGATCGCTTTTGAGCTGATGATTATCTGATCTGTTGGTTTGATTTTGATATACTTATGTTCATCAGTCGCCATTCTATAAAGTGCGCTCATAGTCTCACCTTGACTTCCAGTGGTTACTATGAGAACTTCATTATCGGGATATTTACTAACTTCATTTGCATCGATAAATATCTTCTTATCTAAATTTACATATCCTAGCTCGATAGCAGTCCAGAGATTTCTCTCCATACTTCTACCTATAACACAAACTTTTCTACCGTGTTTTACACCGCGCTCAATGGCTTGATAAACACGGTGGATATTTGAGCTAAAAGTACTCATAATAACTCTACCTGTTGAAGTAGCAAAGATAGAGTCAAACGTTTTTCCTACGCTACTTTCACTCTTTGTAATGCCCTCTTTATAGCTATTTGTAGAGTCGCTTAACATACATAAAACGCCGCGCTCACCGTAATACGCAAGTCTATTTAAATCTGTCGGATAGCCATCAATTGGAGTATGATCTATCTTAAAATCTCCTGTATGAAGAATTGTTCCAGCTTTTGTAGTGATAACTAATGCGCTCGCATCTATAATCGAGTGAGTGATATGGATAAGCTCTATCTCAAAGTCGCCGATCACGTAAGGTTTTCTTTTTTCCATTGGACGAAAGTAACTTCTATGAGCCTTCAGACCGTGTTCTTCAAATTTATTGCTTATCATTCCTAATGGAAGCGGAGTTGCATAAATAGGAAACTGGAATTCTTTGAAAAAATACGGAACAGCTCCTATATGATCTTCGTGTGCGTGAGTTATGATGATACCGCGAACTTTTTGTTTTATCTTACGTATATAATCAAAATCAGGTATCAAAATATCCACACCATGCATACTCTCGCTTGGAAAACTCATACCGATATCCACGATGATAGCGTCATTCTCAGTCTCAAACACAGTCATATTTCCACCGATCTCGCCAAGACCGCCAAGCGGAGTTATTTTGATCTTATGTTCGCTTGAGTTTAGATATTTTAATGGATTAAGTCTTAATTCGTGAGAGGCTCTATTTGCTTCTATAGAAGCTTGCATATCTTTTTGCCAACCTTCGTTTCCGCTAATTTTTACGGTGTTATTACCGTTTTTATGTTTGCGTTTTTTAGGTTTTTTTACCTCTGATTCTGCTATATCCGTTGTTGCTTCATTTGCTTGTACGTTTTGCGTATCAGCATTTGCTTGTTTTTTTAGATTGTCTCTGTGGTGTTTGTATCTGTGTTTTCTATTTGCTCTTTCAGCCACAGGGGTTTTGTTTTCTTCGTTCATTTTCAGCCTCTTTAAATAGTTTTAAATATAAGGCGACACTAAGCTCGTGCGGACGAATAGTATGAGAGAGATTCTCAGCATTAAAAAACATTTCTAATCTACTTTTTTGAACTAAATTTGATAAATTTTTTAATAGAGTTTTTCTAGGTGCGCTAAACGACGCGCGTAAAAAATCCTTGAAATTATCATATTTTAAATTTAAGCTCAAATCTCTATCTTTTATGATTCTAATGACTGATGAGACGACTTTTGGCGGAGGATTAAAAGCGCTATTTGGTACATCAAAAAGCAACTCGCATCTGCCTTTTAGCTCTGTTAAAATAGCCAAAGAACTAAATTCTTTATCGCCGGCTTCGCTACTAAATTTTATAGCAACTTCACGCTGTATCATAACAACTAAGCCTTTGCAATTATTATCGTCTATAGCTTTTAATATCATATTCGTTGCCACATAATAAGGCAAATTCGCAACTAAAAAATACTCGCTTGCGCTTAGTTTATCCCACGCATTTAAAGCATCTGAGTTTATTATATTTAACTTTCCGCTATCTAGTTCGCTTCTAAATTTATCTAATAAAATTGCATAAAGCTCACTATCTATCTCAAAACAATCAATCATACTGTCTAACTTAACAAGCTTTTGTGTTAAATCACCTAAGCCAGGCCCAATCTCTACTATGCGCTTAACGCCGTTGGGAATCGCTTTGATGATTTGATTTTTTATATTTTCATCTTGTAAAAAATTTTGACCGAATTTTTTCTTTGCTTTTATCATCGCGTTTATGCTACCTGAATTTGACTTACAAACTAATTAAATTTAATTTTCAAATTTAAATAATAACTTTTTATTATCCACCATACAATAAGTAAAATATATACGCAAACTCCACATATAACAAGCGCCATTCCTGCTCCGAATTTATTTGCTAAAGCTCCAGATATCACTGCTCCTATCGGCGTAGAACCAAGAAAAAACAGAACATACACACTCATCACTCTACCTCTGAAATCCTCTCTTGAGTTTAGCTGTAAAAGCGAATTTATAGTAGAAACGCATATCATAAAACTAAATCCAGTCATTGCTAAAAATACCCCAGCTGTAGTAAAATTCCTGCTAAGACCAATTGCTATTAAAAAAGTAGCGGCTATAAATGGCATAATTTTAACTGTTTTATAACTGATATTTTTGCTTGTAAATGCTACCCAAAGTGCGCCAAAAAACGATCCGATTCCTAAAAAAGCCATAAGATAAGCAAAAGTATCTTCGGCTCCACTTAGGCTGTATTTTGATAAAGCAGATATTGTAACATTATAATTTGGTAAAAATGTTCCCACTATAAGAACGACTATCAAAGGGCTTATAAGAATTTCACGTTTTTTTATGTAATGAAATCCTGAAAGTATCGATTTTAGTATATTTTCTTTACGTTTATTTGTTTTTGAAGGGTTATGTTTTATAAAAAATAGACTTATAAAAATAGCTATAAACGAGACTGAATTTAGAAAAAAACAGGCTGCGAGTCCAAATTTAGCCATAACGATACCAGCAAAAACCGGACCCATGATCCTAGCTGCATTTACCGACATCGAGTTTAGCGCTACGGCGTTTGCTACGTCTTTTTTATCGTCGATTAGCTCATATAAAAACGACTGCCTACAAGGTGCGTCAAGGCAGTTAAAAAGTCCAGTTAAAAACGCCAACACTAAAATAAGCGGATAATTTACAAAACCAAAAATTACACTAAGCCCAAATGCTAAAGACGTTAAGCACATACCTGTTTGGGTGATTTTCAGTATAAATTTTTTATCAATTTTATCAAGCAATGCGCCTGAAAATAGAGAAAAAATAAGAAGCGGCAAAAACTGTACTGCGGCTACTATACCGACTAAAGTAGCGTTATTTGTAACTTCGAGTGCTAGCCAAGGCTGAGCGATATTTTGCATCCAAGTTCCTGTTTGAGATATCATCATCCCAAACCAGTATAGCCTGAAATTTCTATATTTTAACGCTTTTAAAGGATTTGAAAATTTATTTGGCACAGCTTCTTCTTGAGTAAATTTGTATCTATTTTATCTAAATATAGGTTAATAGTGATTGAATGCTCTATTTAAGTAAATTTTCTAAGCTTTTATTGTAAAATGATAATAAAAAAGAGTTTTTATGGATAAATTTGCAAAACGTATAATTCCTTGTTTGGACGTAAATAACGGACGAGTTGTAAAAGGTATAAATTTCGTAGGGCTTCGCGACGCAGGAGATCCAGTCGAAGTTGCCAAACGATACAACGATGAAGGTGCAGACGAGCTTTGTTTTTTAGATATCACTGCAAGCAGCGACGGTAGAGATACTATCGTGCATGTAGTAGAAGAAGTAGCAAAGCAGCTTTTTATACCACTAACAGTCGGTGGTGGTATAAGAAAAATCGATGATATCTCAAGACTTTTAAACGTAGGTTGCGATAAAGTAAGTCTAAACTCCGCAGCCATTCACAATCCAAATTTAATAAGCGAAGCTGCAAATAAATTTGGATCACAATGCGTAGTTGTAGCTATAGATGTAAAAAAGGCTGGTGAGAGCTATCACGTATTTATAAACGGCGGTAGAGTAGATACTAAAATCGACGCTTATGAATGGGCAAAAAAAGTTTATGAACTAGGCGCTGGAGAGATACTGCTAACTTCTATGGATAGCGACGGTACAAAAAACGGCTACGACCTTGAAGTCACATCTCAGATATCAAATTTAGTCGGTATCCCAGTCATCGCAAGCGGAGGTGCTGGAACTATGGAGCATATCTTAGAAGCGTTTAGAGCCGGTGCTGACGCTGCGCTTGCTGCAAGTATATTTCACTATAAAGAGATAGAGATATCAGAGCTCAAAAAATACCTTTTGGCAAATGGTATCGGAGTTAGAATTTGATAGTTTGCGCCGGACTTAATGAGAGTTTTGAATTTGCCATTCCAATAGGCGTAGGAATCACAAGCTCAGCTATAAATTTAACTAAAATATTAACTGTAAATAAAGCAGACGAGATCATTTTTGTAGGGACTTGCGGACTATATAAAGATGGAAATCTTTTAGATATTTATGAGAGTAAAACAGCTGTAAATTTAGAAATTTCATCTTTGCTTAGACTTTCATATTCTCCACTACTTTCTTCGCCGATTGTGCAAAATTTAAAAAATGTTTCTTGTGAAACATTGATAACAAACTCATCAAATTTCATAACAATAAATAGAGATATCGCACACAAATTTAGCGAACTCGGACTTTTTATGGAAAATATGGAACTATACTCCGTCTTAGAGACAGCAAAACAGTTTAAAATTCCTGCTCGTGGGATTTTATGCGCTACAAACTTTTGCGAACCTAACGCACATAATGAATTTATAAAAAACCATAATAAAGCAAAAATAAATTTAGAAAAATACTTGAAAGAAAGAGACATTATATGAGAAATTTACTAGATCTATCTCAAGATGAATTAGCAAATTTACTATCACCGAAATTTAGAGCTAAACAAATTTATGAGTGGGTTTATAAGAAAAATGCAAGAAGTTTTGATGAGATGACTAACATATCAAAAGATGTTAGAGAAAATTTGAAAAGCGAATTTTACCTTGATCCACTAACTTGCGTTAGGAGCGAAACCAGTAAAGACGGAAGCATAAAGTATCTATTTAAACTAACTGATGGCAAAACTATCGAAAGTGTTTTACTACCTATGAAAGAGGAAATTTCAAGCGAAGATGGTAGCGTAGAGCGTCACGCGCGTTATACTATCTGTGTTAGTTCGCAAGTCGGCTGTAAAATGGGCTGTAGCTTTTGCCTAACAGCTAAGGGTGGATTTGTTAGAAATCTCAGCGCCGGAGAGATCGTAGCACAAATTTTATGGATAAAAAGAGAAAATAACATACCTTACGAACGCAGAGTAAATGTCGTATATATGGGTATGGGCGAACCGCTCGATAATCTCACTAACGTTAGTAAAGCAGTTAGCATTTTAAAGGACAATGACGGACTTGCTATCGGTGCTAGGCGTCAGACTATCAGCACTAGTGGGCTTGCATCTCAGATACAAAAACTAGGTGAGCTTGACCTTGGAGTGCTTCTAGCTATATCACTTCACGCTGTAACAGATGAGCTTCGCGTAAAGCTTATGCCGATAAACAAAGCTTATAACATAGCTGCTGTTATGGACGCTGTTAGAGCTTTTCCTATAGATATGAGAAAAAGAGTTATGTTTGAGTATCTTATAATGGATAAAGTCAATGACAATCTAAGCGATGCAAAAGCACTTGTCAAACTTCTACACGGTATAAAAGCAAAAGTAAATTTAATACTTTTCAATCCACACGAAGGAAGCCAGTACCAAAGACCAAGCATAGAAAACGTGGAAAATTTCAGAACTTATCTGCAAAGTCGCGGCGTAACTTGTACTATTCGTCAAAGTAAAGGACTTGATATAAGTGCTGCTTGCGGTCAGCTAAAAGAGAGAAGTAAAGGATAAAATAATGTCAATACTTGATATTGCACAGTTGGGTTTTATAGTTGTTGTTGTGGTTATCGGATTTGCCGGTATGATATTTGTTATCAAATCAGATAAAAATAATAAATAATTTTATTAAATTTTAAGTACGGGGGGGGGTATAATAATATTTCTATTTATTTAAGGAGCAGTTGTGAAAAAGGTATTTTTAGTACTGATAAGTTTATTATCAATAGGTGCGATATTTGCTAACGCATATGACCATAACCATAGAAACAATGATAACTATCAAAGACAGTACAACAACTTTCAAGATAATGTTAGCAAAATAAACCGTCAAATAGAAAGCGTGGGAACTGATGATTTTTACAAAAATTCTTTACCACCAACTCTGCAATACTGATTTTATCGGTATTTGATTTTAAAAGCCTTTAGATATACTCTTACTTTAAAGGCTTTAAAAACAAGAGTTTTTAGTTTTTCTTAAAAAACTCATCTTTCAAATTTATATCAAATTTGATTTGAGATTTTATATCATAAATTTGACCTAAAAAAGCAAATTTTATCCTTTTAGAATGCAACATAAGCCTAGATGATCTTACTAAATTTATCCTCTCACTTTTTGTTAGTTTATTATCCAAAATATTTTCTATTTCAGATTTTTCCAAACCATAAATCGGATCACCTAAAATTCTATGTTTCATATGAAACAAATGTAAGCGAATTTGATGTTGTCTTCCAGTAAGCGGATAGCACTCAACCAAGCTTATATCAAATTTAGGATAATACTCTACGAGTTTTACTACGGTCACAGCCCTCTTTCCTTCTGGGCAAATTTCCATTCTGATTTTTATATCATCATAATCTTTTGTTATATCCATATTTTTATCGATAACAAAACCTTGAATATCATCAAAAAATTCCAGCTTATCTTTAAAATCCTTAAAGTCATTTATACAAAATTCATTGAGTCCGCTACCATCAAATTTACCATTTACAAAAGCTAGATAAGTTTTTGCCACTGCCCTATTTTCAAAAGATTTTTTTAAATTTAACGCAGAATACGCATTTTTAGCTACTACGATAACTCCGCTTGTTTCACGATCAAGTCTATGAGCGACGCAAGCTTTTTTACCCCACAAAGACCAAATTTCATCACATAAACTATACTCACAATTTCTACCATTTGGATGAGATAAAACTCCACTTGGTTTATCAAACACGCCAAATTCGTCGCATTCAAATATAGGTTGTAATCCCTTTGGCTCACACTCATAATCTATAAAATAAGCGTCTCCAAAAACCAGATCGTTTTTACCGCAAACAGAGTCATTTACAAGCAATCTACCTTTGTCGCAAAGCTTTTGAGCTTCTTTCATACTATAACCTAAATTTAAAAAAATCGTGTAAGCTTTCTCTCCACAAAAAGAACCAACTTTAAACTTTTTATAAGCCATTTCTAACCAACATTTCAGCCTTATTTTTGTATAATTCTAACTCAAAAATTATACAAAAATTATTATAAAAAAGGGTATAAAGTGGTCGAAAGATATGCTAGAAAAATCATGAGCGATAAGTGGAGTATGCAAGCTAAATACGACGCTTGGCTAAAGGTAGAACTCGCAGCTGTAAAAGCATGGAACAAACTAGGCTTTATACCAGATAACGACTGTGAAAAAATTTGTAAAAACTCTAAATTTGATATAGCTCGTATAGATGAGATAGAAAAAACTACAAAACACGATGTTATAGCTTTTTTAACTAGTGTAAGCGAAAGTTTAGGCGAAGAGAGTCGTTTCGTGCATTTTGGTATGACAAGCAGCGATTGCATAGATACTGCCGTCGCACTCCAGATAAAAGATAGTTTAGAACTCATACTACAAGATATATCAAATTTGATGAATGCTCTAAAAACTCGCGCACAGGAGCATAAAAATACACTTATGGTAGGTCGCAGCCACGGAATTCACGGTGAGCCTATAACATTTGGTTTAGTACTTGCTATATGGTATGATGAGATAAAAAGAGCTTATGAGCTTCTAGAACATGCGAAAAAAACCATAAGCGTCGGTATGATAAGCGGAGCTATGGGAAATTTTGCTCACGCTCCACTTGAGCTTGAAGAGCTTGTTTGTGAGTATCTTGGTCTAAGCCCTGCTCCAGCGTCAAATCAGATCATACAAAGAGATAGATACGCTCAAGTCATAAGTGCGCTTGCCATACTCGCTAGTAGTTGTGAAAAAATAGCAGTCGCGATAAGACACTATCAAAGAACCGAAGTTTATGAAGCCGAAGAGTACTTTAGCCCCGGACAAAAAGGCTCAAGTGCTATGCCTCATAAAAGAAATCCAGTCTTAAGCGAAAATGTAACTGGGCTTTGTAGAATGATCCGCTCATACGCTATCCCGGCTATGGAAAATGTAGCTTTATGGCACGAAAGAGACATCAGCCATAGTTCAGTCGAGAGATTTATACTTCCTGATAGTTTCGTAACGACTGATTTTATGCTAAATCGTCTTACGAATTTAATCTCAAATTTAGTAGTATATCCAGAAAATATGATGAAAAATTTAAACCTAACTGGCGGACTTGTATTTTCTCAACGCGTCTTGCTTGAGCTACCAAAACGAGAGGTTAGCCGCGAAGATGCTTATAAGATCGTCCAAAGAAATGCTATGAAAGTTTGGGCTGACTTGCAAGAAGGTAAAAAAGCCATAGATGAAAACGGACACAGTCTATTTTTACAAAATTTACTAAACGATAGTGATCTAAGAGCAAAACTAAGCGAAAAAGAGATAAAAGAGTGCTTTGAGTATGACTATTATACAAAAAACGTAGATGGAATATTTAAAAGAGTGTTTCAATAATACTAAATAACAAAGCTAAATTTATAAACTAAATTTAGCTTTTTTGATAATCAAATTTAAAAGGTCAAACATATAAATGAAAGTCATAAAACGTAATGGAAGAACAGAAGAATTAGATATTTCAAAGATTAAAAAATACACAAGCGAAGCAGTAGCAGGCTTAGACAATGTAAGTCTCAGCGAGCTTGAAGTCGATGCGAAAATTCAGTTTCGTGATAACATCACCACAGAAGAGATCCAACAAACTCTCATAAAAACCGCAGTCGATAAGATAGATATTGATCGCCCAAACTGGACATTCGTAGCAGCAAGACTGTTTTTATATGATTTGTATCACAAAACAACCGGATTTAGCGGATACAACTCACTCAAAGAGTATTTTGAAAAGGGTGAAAAAAACGGACGCATACTTCTTGGTCTAAAAGAAAAGTATGACCTTGATGATCTAAACGCATATATAAAGCCTGAGCGCGACTTGCAATTTACCTATCTTGGCATAAAAACGCTTTATGATAGGTATCTTATAAAAGATAGAAATGCAAAACCTATCGAGCTACCACAACATATGTTTATGGCGATCGCTATGTTTTTAGCTCAAAATGAGCTTGACTCTCAAAGCTGGGCAAAGAAATTTTACGATCTGATAAGTAAATTTGAAGTGATGCTCGCGACACCTACTTTAAGCAACGCTAGAACCACTAGACATCAGCTCTCAAGCTGTTATGTTGGAAGTACTCCTGATAATATAGAAGGAATTTTTGATAGCTATAAAGAGATGGCGTTGCTTTCTAAATTTGGCGGCGGTATCGGTTGGGACTGGTGCAAAGTACGCGCGATGGGAGGAAGTATAGACGGGCATAAAAACGCTGCTGGCGGTATAATTCCATTTTTAAAAGTTACAAACGATATCGCAGTCGCAGTTGATCAACTAGGAACTAGAAAAGGCGCGATAGCAGTTTATATCGAGCCTTGGCATATGGACGTAAGCGACTTTTTAGATCTTCGTAAAAACTCCGGCGAAGAGCGCAGACGTGCTCACGAGCTATTTCCTGCTTTATGGATAAATGATCTTTTTATGAAAAGACTTGAAGCAAATGAAAGATGGACTCTATTTGATCCAGCAGACACTCCAGATCTTTGTGATCTATACGGTGATGAATTTGAAAAAAGGTATTTGGAGTATGAAAAAGATCCAAATATCGCTAAGAGTAATATGCTAGCAAAAGAGCTTTGGAAAAAGATACTTACAAACTACTTTGAAACAGGAATGCCATTTTTATGTTTCAAAGATAATGCAAACAAAGTAAATCCAAACGCTCATAAAGGTATCATAAGAAGCTCAAATTTATGTACCGAGATATTTCAAAATACAGAGCCAAATTACTACCAAACAAAGGTCGTGTATAGCGATGGCACTGAGCAATTATTTGATGAGAGTGAAGATATAACCGTAGATGGCGGATACACTAAAAAAGCGAAAAAAATAACTGCGCTTGACCGAATAAACTCAAAAGATATATTTATAGTAGAAAAAGGTATAAAAGAGGGAAAAACAGCCGTTTGCAACCTAGCAAGTATAAATTTAAGCAAGATAAACTCAAAAGAAGATATCGCAAGAGTTGTGCCTATCGCCATAAGAATGCTTGATAATGTTATAGATCTAAATTTCTATCCTCACGCTAAAGTCAAACATACGAATTTAGCTAGTCGTTCGATCGGACTTGGAGTTATGGGTGAAGCGCAAATGTTAGCCGAAAAAGGGATCGTTTGGGGAAGTTATGAACATCTTGAGTTTATAGATGAAGTAATGGAAAACATCAGTTATAACGCTATCTATGCTTCATCAAATTTAGCAGTAGAAAAAGGAACTTATCCTGATTTTGAAGGTTCAAACTGGAGTAAAGGCATCTTCCCTATCGATAACGCAAACAAAAATGCAAAAGCTCTCGTAAGTAGAGGCGGATTATTTGATCAAAATAGCTGCGACTGGGAAAAGCTAAGAGCAAAAGTAAAAAGTGACGGTATGAGAAACGGTTATCTTATGGCTATCGCTCCGACTTCTAGTATAAGCATTTTAGTAGGAACGACTCAAACTATCGAGCCTGTTTATAAACGTAAATGGTTTGAACACAATCTATCTGGAATGATCCCTTCAGTGGTACCAAATTTAAGTCCAGATACTTGGCAGTTTTATACACCAGCTTATGAACTTGATCAAAAGCTCATCATAAAAGCTGGAGCCGTAAGACAAAAATGGATAGATCAAGGTCAAAGCTTAAATATATTTATGAGTTTAGATAAAGCTAGTGGTAGATATCTAAGTGAAATTTATACTTTAGCTTGGAAATTAGGTGTAAAATCCACTTATTATCTAAGAAGCGAAAGTCCAGACTCAAGTCATCTTGATAACAAACCTATGGATAGAAGCGTCGAATGTGAGGGTTGTCAGTAACTAAATTTAAGCTATATTATATAAATTTAATATAGCTTAACTTCATCTTTTTATACATTTTGTAACACAAAAAAAATCATACAAAAAACCGTTTTTTATCTGAATTTAGATATAATCAAAACTTTATCGAAAATACATAAATTTATTAAAAGGAGTTCTTGTGGATAATCTGCACGAACATAAACTAAAGCGTGGTATGAGCTCACGCCATTTAAATATGATAGCAATAGGCGGAGCTATAGGCACTGGACTATTTGTAGCTAGTGGAAATACGATAGCAACAGCAGGTCCTGGTGGCGCACTTTTAGCTTACGCACTTATCGGTTTTATGGTTTATCTACTTATGCAAAGTCTTGGAGAAATGGCTACGTATATGCCAGTAGCTGGAAGCTTTGAAGAGTATGGAACAAGGTTTATAAGTCCATCATTTGGATTTGCTATCGGTTGGAATTACTGGTTTAACTGGGCGATAACTGTTGCTGCTGAGCTAGTAGCAGCAGCTATAATAATGAAATTTTGGTTTCCAGACGTTCCATCTACACTTTGGTCGGCTCTATTTTTAAGCGTTATTATAATTATAAACTATTTTAGTTCAGGTGCTTTTGGCGAAAGTGAGTTTTGGTTTGCACTTATCAAAGTTGTAGCGGTTTTAGTATTTATAGTACTTGGACTTGCTATGATATTTGGTATTATGAATGGTCATTCAGGCGGTTTTTCAAACTGGACTTTGATCAGTGATAGCGGAGAGTCCGCGCCATTTGTCAATGGCTGGTTTGGGATACTTGCGGTGTTTATGGTAGCTGGATTTAGTTTTCAAGGAACGGAGCTAGTTGCAGTAGCCGCAGGTGAAGCTAAAAATCCTGAAAAAAGCATACCAAAAGCGGTAAATGCGATATTTTGGCGAATTTTACTTTTTTATATTTTTGCGATTGCGATTATAGGAACTTTGGTTCCATTTACTGATCCAAATTTACTTAGAAATAATGAAACAGATATAGCTCAAAGTCCATTTACTATGGTATTTGACAGGGCTGGTATAGCATTTGCAGCTAGCATTATGAACGCGGTTATATTTACAGCTATTTTTAGTGCAGGAAACTCAGGACTCTACTCAAGTACAAGAATGCTTTACGCCCTAGCACATTCAGGTAAAGCCCCAAAGATATTTGGTAAAACAGACAAAAGAGGCGTTCCTATCTACGCGCTTATAGCTACTGCGATCATCGGAGCGGCTTGTTTTTTCACATCATTTATGGGAGACGGCTCAGCTTATAGTTGGCTTATAAACGCTTCTGCACTTGCAGGATTTATCACGTGGATGGGAGTTGCATGGGCGCACTATAAATTTAGAAAAGCTTACATAATGCAAGGCAATGATCCTGTAAATTTACCATTTCGTGCAAAATGGTATCCACTTGGACCGATAGTAGCACTTATAATGTGTGCAGTCGTTATAGTGGGGCAAAACTATGAGTCATTTGTGCAAGGGAAAGATATGGTAAGCTTACTTACAAGTTATATAGGTTTATATATATTTATCATCATATGGATAGCTCATAAAGCCATAACCAAATCAAAACCAGTAGATCCGCTAAAAGCAGATCTTAGCAGAAATCATTCTCATATATAAATTTAATCTCAAATTTAAAAAAGATTTAGCGGATTTTTCCGCTAAATTTAACTAATTTCTAACATTAAAACTATGAGTTAAAGCTATAGCTATAGCGTCTGTTATGTCTAGCGGTTTTATCTCTTTATTGATTCCTAACATCTTTTTTACCATAAAAGCAACTTGTTCTTTTGCGGCCTTTGCTTTACCTGTAACTGCTTTTTTGATTTGAAGTGGAGTGTATTCACTAAATTCACCGTGAATTTGAAGTATTTTAAGACTAAGAGCGCCGCGAAACTGAGCGAGTTTTAAAACGGTTTTAGGATTATGAGCGTAAAATATATCTTCTATAGCCACAGCGTCTATATTATGTGATTTGAATATAAGATCTAACCCTTCGCAAAGCTGAGTTATCTGGTATTGTAAATTATCTTGTTTTATTTTGATAAGACCGGCTTCTATTAACGTTTTTTTATTTCCTACTTTTTCAAGTATAGCGTAACCACAATTTCTAGTTCCAGGATCAATTCCTAAGATTTTCATCACACGCCTTTCAATAGTTATTCACATCTTTTTCACTATGTGAATAAGTGATATAATTTATTAAATAGTATCATAAATTACCATATATTTAAATAAGGTTAAAATCTATAGATAAGTCATTTTTAATTAAATTTTAGATAAAATAGTAAATAAATCGATGTAAAAAGGTAAGCT